>DATGJK010000037.1:0-16169 GCA_035295245.1 Acidobacteriaceae bacterium | reverse complement strand
GGCTTGCGCGGCTGGCCCTTGTTCACCAGGCCGATGATGCCGCGGGTCAGTCCGGCTCCGTTATCGGCCTGCACGCTGGCTGGATCGAAGAGCGCGAATCCCCATCCATCCTGGATCAACTGCCAGGTGTTCGGCAGGCCTCCATCGGCGTTCAGCTGCGGAAACTGAAAAGGCGTGGCCTTCACCGGCTCCCAGGCGGGGTGCGCTTCGAAAACTTGTTTCAGCGATGGATCCTGCTGGATGAGGAGGGCCTTCCAGGCATCGTTGATGCGCGCAAACTCGTCGCGCGATGGTTCATGCGGAGCGGGGAAGTCGGCGGGACCGAACATGATCAGCACCGGCACCGGCCCGGCGGCGTGCTCAGGCAGGACCAGGATCATGTGCATATCGACGCTGATCTGCGGGCAGGACGAATTGTCAACGTGGCCGATGAGTTCCTTCGCGACGACGGCATTGAATCCGAGCCGCTCGTGGTCGACGGTCTTGACGGTCCACGTCACGCGGGGCACGTCCTTTGGAATGCGGCCGTAGACGTCTCCCGAGTACATGTCGACGATCTGCGGGCGGCGCTCGTCCCACCACATTTTTGCGGTGGTGACCTTGCGGCCATCGTTCAGAGTCAGCGGATCGGGAAGATTAGGGTAGGGGTTTGCCTTCGATTCGTCGTAGTTGGCGTGGTTCGGAGCTTTCTCGTCGCCGCTGGGGCCGGGGCGCACGGCTTTGATGCCGAGTTGGTCCATCATGTTCTGGTGATCCTGCTCGGCGGTGAAGTTTACGGGCGGCGGCAGATTCGAAGTGGATGCGGTTTGCGCAGAGGCGCCGGCAACGAGGGCCAATAGAGCGGTGGAGAGCGAAAGAGAAGCGGCGATGCGAAGCGCCACGCGATACCTCCGCGAACTGATAAGCTTACTTGCGAAAAGCGATTTACTTCGGGACCCATACTAAATGCCTCCGCCATGATTGGCCAACGAACTTCTCGCATCCTCCTGATTTTGGCGACGGCTTTTGCAGGCGCCGGGCTAAGCTGCCGTGGGCAGAGCGCGGCTCCGCAGGTGTGGGTGGCCACCTGGGGAGCATCGCAGCAGATTCCTGAGCCGCAGAACGCTCTTGCTCCCGACTATCTGCGCGACGCCACACTGCGGCAGATCGTTCATGTTTCTCTCGGCGGATCCGTGCTGCGCGTGCACCTCTCGAATGCATTTGGGGTGAACGCGCTCCACTTCACATCGGTGCATCTTGCGCGTCCGCTCGCGCCGGACTCGCCCGCCATTGATCCGGCCAGCGACCGCGCGCTCACTTTCAGCGGAGCGCCCGATGTGACGGTGCCGCCGGGGGCGGAATATGTATCGGATCCGATTGCGTATACCGTCGCGCCGCTCTCGGACCTGGCGATCAGCTTTCACCTGAACGATCCTCCGTCGCCGGAGACGGGGCATCCGGGGTCGCGTTCGACGTCGTACTACGTGCATGACGATGCCGTGTCTGCCGCGACGCTCAACAATCCTGGGAAGGTCGATCACTGGTATCAGATCACCGGGATCGATGTGGAGGCCGCACCGGGTGCGGCGGCCGTGGTGGCGCTGGGCGACTCGATTACGGATGGCCACGGCGCGACGACGAACGGCAATGATCGCTGGACGGACGATCTGGCGCGACGGCTGCAGCAGAATCCGGCGACGCGGAATGTCGGCGTGTCGAATCAGGGAATCGGCGGGAATCATCTGCTGATCGATGGGCTGGGGCCGAATGCGCTGGCGCGATTCGATCGCGACGTTCTGGCTCCGGCGAGTACGCGGTGGGTGATTGTCTTCGAGGGTGTGAACGATCTGGGCGGGCTGACGCGCCTGGGTGCGGTGAGTCCGGCGCAGCATGCGGCGCTGGTACAGCGGATCATCGCTGCGTATCAGCAGATGATCGCGCGGGCGCATGCGCATGGGATCGAGGTGATTGGAGCGACGATCACGCCTTACGGAGGATCGGGCTACTATCATCCGGACGCGGAGAATGAAGCGGATCGCCAGGCGGTGAATGCGTGGATTCGTGGCGCGGGACACTTTGACGCGGTGATCGATTTTGACAAGGTGGTGCGCGACCCAGGCCAGCCGGACCGTCTGCTGCCTGCCTACGACTGCGGCGATCATCTGCATCCGTCGCCGGCAGGATACAAGGCGATGGCGGATGCCATCCCGCTGACGCTGTTCGCGCACTGAGGCGCGCACGATGCGCAATGTTTTCTGCCCGAGATGAAAAAGGAGACCGCTGTGAAGTTCGTGGCGAAACTGGCGGTGACATTGCTGGCGGTGGGTGTGGCGGCCGGAACTGCGGAGCCTCAGGACCTGCCCACGGTGCGCATGGAGAACGGCGCGTCACAGCTCCTGCTGCATGGCAAACCGTATCTGGTGCTCGGAGGCGAGCTGGGCAATTCGTCGTCGGGGACGGCGGCGCAGGCGGATGAAATTCTGCCGCGACTGGCGAAGCTGCACTTCAACACCGTGCTGATGCCGGTAGCGTGGGATGAGATCGAGCCGGAGGAAGGGCACTTTGACTTTTCTGTTCCGGACCACTGGATCGACGTCGCGCGCCAGCAGCAGATGCACCTGGTGATTCTCTGGTTTGGCAGCTGGAAGAATGCGTTTTCGGAATACGCTCCGGCGTGGGTGCTGGCGGACACGAAGCGCTTTCCGCGCGAGATGTCGGCTGAGGGGCTGCCGCTGGAGATCCTCTCACCGCTCGGCGAGGAGACGGGGCGCTGCGACGCACGGGCCTTTGCTGCGCTGATGAGCCACGTCCATGAGCGCGACGCTACGCAGCAGACGGTCCTCATGGTCCAGGTGGAGAACGAGGTTGGGTATCTGGGCGTGGGCGGCCGGGATCGCTCGGCGCGCGCCAACGAGCTGTTTCAACAGCCGGTGCCGCCGGCGCTTGTCAGGGATCTCAGCAGCCATCGGGAGCAGCTGCCTGGGGAACTCCGCGAGCACTTTCAGCCATCGGCGCGCAGCTGGGCGGAGATGTTCGGCGATGCGGCGGACGAAGTCTTTATGGCGTGGCACTACGGGCTGTTCATCAACGGTGTGGTCAAGGCGGGAAAAGCTGCCTACAACTTGCCGATGTACATGAACGCGCAGCTGCCGGCTCCGTTCGAGCATGGCGGAGATTATCCGAGCGGGGGTCCGCATCCGTATTACCAGGCGGTGTACCGGGCCGCGGCGCCGTCGATCGATTTTTACGCGCCGGATATTTACTGGCCGGATTTTGAGCATTGGGTGAACTGGTATCGGGAGGAGGGCAATCCGGTGTTTGTGCCGGAGGCCCGGCTCGACGTCGCTGCCGGCAATGCGCTGTACACGTATGGCGAGGCTCGCGGGTTTGGGTTCTCGCCGTTCGCGGTCGATTCGATTCCGGCCGATGGACACGCGGAGAATGGACCGGGCATTGGCGACGTTTACGGGACGCTGGCCTCGATGAGCGATGCGATCCTTGAGGCGCAGCAGAAGAACCAGATTCGCGCGCTGGTATTGCACGAAAACAGCTGGCGTCCATCGCAGACGGTGGCGCTCGGCGGGTATCTGTTCCGGGGAAGTCTGTCGCGCAGCTGGCCGACGCGGCAGCTGGCCGCGACGAACGGCGCGATGATGGTGATCCAGTCGGCTCCGAACGAGTTCCTGATCGCGGGCAGCGGATTGTCGGTGACATTCCTGCGCGATCCGGACACGGATGAGCAGATGGCCGGGATCGCCAGCATCGAAGAGGTCACCAACGCCGGCGGGAAATGGGTTACGGAGCGTGTGCTGAACGGCGACCAGAGCGACCAGGGACGGCAGCTGCTGATGGCGCCCCATGAAATGCATGTTTACAGGGTGAAGCTCTACGCGTATCCGCGCACCGCATCCAGTGAACCGCTCGCACGACAGCCGTAGCAGTCAGGCACGCGCCGTCGTCGACTTTGCGCGACTGCCGTTGCTCTCCCTGATTCATCCCCCAAACGGGTTACTTTCAGGCGGGGATTTTCTGTGCTTGAATCCGCAAAGGCCTTACAATAAGGCAGAACTCCTCTCGGTAAAGTTCAACTCCTCCATGTCCTCGAACGGATTTCAACCGCGTTCTTCGCGCTCGCACAGTCTGCGGTCGCTCTTCAGTCTTTTTTCGAACGATTTGGCAATCGATTTGGGCACCGCCAACACGCTGGTGTTTGCGGCGAACAAGGGCATCGTGGTGAACGAGCCCTCGATCGTCGCGATCAACAAGAACACGGGCGAAGTGGAGGCGGTCGGCAAGGAAGCCAAGGAGATGCTGGGGCGCACGCCCGGCAACATCGTGGCGATCAAGCCGATGAAGGACGGCGTGATTGCCGACTTTAAAGTCACCGAGAAGATGCTCAACTACTTCATTCAGAAGGCGCATAACCGGAAGATGCTGGTGCATCCGCGCATCGTCATCGGGGTGCCTTCTGAGATCACGCAGGTTGAAAAGCGAGCCGTCGAGGACTCGGCTTACCGGGCCAAGGCGAGCGAGGTTTTTCTGGTGGAGCAGGCCATGGTGGCTGCCATCGGCGCCGGATTGCCGATCACCGAGCCGAGCGGCAACATGGTCGTGGATATCGGCGGCGGCACCACCGACATCGCGGTCATTTCGCTTTCCGGCATCGTCTATTCGCGGTCGCTCCGCATGGCGGGCAATCAGATGGACGAAGCCATCATGAATTACCTGAAGCGGAAATATAACCTGCTGATCGGCGAGCGGACGGCGGAACAGATCAAGATCGAGCTGGGCTCGGCGTATCCGCTGGACAAGCCGATGACGATGGAGATCAAGGGGCGCAACCTGATCGAGGGCGTGCCGAAGACCATCACTATCGACGACAGCGAGATCCGCGAGGCGCTTGGGGAGTGCATCTCCACGATTCTGAACGGAATCCGCGTGGCTCTGGAGCGGACACCGCCGGAGCTGAGCGCCGACATCAGCGACCGCGGCATCGTGCTGACGGGCGGTGGAGCGCTGATCAAGAACCTCGATAAGCGGATCCGCGAGGAAACCGGGCTGCCGGTTTCGATCGCCGACGATCCATTGGCCAGCGTCGTCCTGGGAACGGGGAAGATGCTGAGCGATTTCCGCCTGCTGCGCAAGATCAAGATCGACTGAGTGGCAGGAAGGCCTTGAGCGACAGGCCCTGATTTCATGGATTCATTTTTCAGCCGTTACCGAAACGCGCTGGTGCTCACGATCGTGCTGCTGGCGCAGGTTATCGGTCTTGCAGTGCAGGTCCGCCGGCCGGGCCAGGCTCCGGGAGACAAGGGCGGAGTGCGGCTGATTCGCGCGTGGGTGGTCGGTATCGTCAGCCCGCCGGAACGAGTGCTGCACGCCACCGGGCGGGGCATTCGCTCGGTGTGGATGAACTACTTCGACCTGGTCCATGTCAGGCAACAGGATCAACGGCTCAAAGCGCAACTGGATCAGCTCCGTCTGGAAGAGGCCAGCCTCGCTGAAGACGCGAAGCAGGGGCAACGCCTGCAGGCGCTGCTCGGTTTTGAGGAGAAATACGTTTACAAGACGGTGGCGGCGCAGGTGATCGGCAGCTCCGGCACCGAGCAGTCGCACGTGCTCTTTATTGACAAGGGATCGAAGGACGGGATCGCGCCGGATATGGCGGTGATCACGCCCGACGGCATTGTAGGAAAAACGCGGGACGTCTTCGGGCACACCAGCCAGGTGCTGGAGATTTCCGACGCGACCAGCGGCGCGGGCGTGCTGCTGCAGCAGACCCGCATTCAGGGCGTGCTGCGAGGGAACAGCTGGGGACAGCCGGAGATGATCAACGTTTCGCCCGACGATCGGATCAAGAAGGGCGAGCCGGTCGTGACCAGCGGCGGCGACTCCATTTATCCGCGGGGGCTGCCGGTGGGCACTGTGGACCGGGTCTCTCCCGATCCTGATGGCACGCTGGTGAACGTGCTGATCAAGCCGGCGGCGAATCTGGCGAAGCTTGAAGAGGTGCTGGTCATCACCAGCTCCGGGTCGGAGATGCCGGCCAGCATGCAGCAGGACCTTTCGGAGGCGCAACAGAGGGCGTCGGACATTCTGGCGGAGAGGCTGCCTTCGCGGACCGACCCGAACGCTCCGCCAGCGGGAGCCAACGGACAGCCGCAAACGACACAGGCGGCAGATGGTCCCAATGCGCTGCCGACTCCACCTCCGAAGCCGCCAGCGCCGCTGCATCCTGATCGCTACTCAAGTTCGTCTATGCTGCCGGCGACGGATCTGGTTCCTGGCCAGCGCCTGACGGTGGCAGAAGGCAGCGCCGGTTCTCAGAGTCCGGCGGTTTCGCCCAACAGCGTGCCTCGGAAGACAGCGCCTGAGAGCGCGCATCACGCAAACGCCAGCGCAGCGGCCGATGGCGGTTCGGCTTCTGCGGCGAAGAAAACCGTCCCGAATGCCGGCGACGCTGACCATTCTGGCGAAACGGGGGCGGCTCATCCTAAGCCGAAGGCGGAACCAGCCAATCCGGAAGCCAATCCGGCGAGTGAGAAGCCATCGAGCCCTGCGGACACTCCGCCGAATCCTGGGGCACCGTCCAACTCGCCGCAGGGGAGGCACTGAGCTGTGGCGCTGATGGCCTCATCCCGGCATGAGGTGGGAGGGTACTCCTACCCAGCTGCCGTGTACGTACTTGTTCCTCTGCTGGCCCTGGGCCTGCAGTCGCTGCTGGGGCTGCATTTTGCATTTTTCGGGCTGGCGGACCTTCCGCTGCTGGTCACGATCTATTACGGGCTCGCCAAGCGCGAGCCGATCAGCGCGACGCTGGCGGGCTCGATCATCGGGATCGCGCAGGATGCGCTGACGCATCACCCGCTGGGCGTGTTCGGCATTTCCAAGGCGGTCGTCGGCTATATGGCGGCTTCGCTGGGCGTTCGGGTGGATGCGGAGAGCCACGGAACGCGGGTGCTGGTGGTTTTTGGCTTTACTCTGCTGCAGACGGCGGTGTTGTATCTTCTGCAGCGGCATATGCTGGGCCAGCCGTACGCCTGGCACTGGGTCCATGAGTTGATCCGCGCCGTGCTCAATGCGCTGATTGGGGTGATTCTGTTCGCATTGCTGGATTTGAGCCGCCGGCCGGAATAGCAAAAAAGGGGTAGGGCGCGGGCCAGAATGCGGGCCAAGTCTGCATCCCAACACGAGTTACAATCGTCATAGGAAGTGCGGCTGCTCCGCCGGACGCGAGGGGCAGCGACGACGCGCTTCAGCCGGCAGCAGCCGGCCAACGGTCCGGAACAGGAATCTCCCATCGCATGAGCATTTTCTCGTCTCGTCTCACCCCGTCGTTTTGTATCTTCGCCACGCTCCTGGTGAGCGGAGGTCTCGGCGCACAGACGGCAGCGCCCAAAGCGGATCTGAAAGCGGGGGCGAAATCCGACACTCCCGACAAAGCAGGCGCCTATTACCACTACATGATGGCGCACGAGTATGAGGAGATGGCGACCACGCTGGGGCGCAGCGAGTACGCGACGCGAGCGATTGAAGAGTACAAGATGGCGCTGAACGCCGATCCCTCGTCGACGTATCTGAACAGCCATCTGGCCGAGCTTTATTTCCGCACCGGGCACATTCGCGAGGCGATCGTGGCCGCGCAGGAGCGGGTGAAGCAGGACCCGAACGATCTGGATGCGCACAAGCTGCTCGCCGAGGTTTATCTGCGCTCGCTGGGGGACAGCCAGAACCAGCAGCAGGAAGTCTCGGGGCAGATGCTGAAGCTGGCCATCGGCGAGTATCAGAAGATTGTGGAGCTGCAGCCGAGCGCAGCCGAGAACCACCTGATGCTGGCGCGGCTGCTGGCCGCCGATCATCAGGGGACGCAGGCGGAGAGCGAGCTGGAAGCGGCGCGGAAGCTGGACCCGGGCTCAGAAGAGACAGCGCTGATTTCGAATCGCTTCTATATGGATCAGGGCAACATGGACAAGGCCGTCGACGCGCTGAAGTCGCTGCCCGACGACGACCAGACGCCGCGCACCGAATATCAGCTCGGCATGACCTACGACCTGATGAAGAAGCAGACCGAGGCCATCGGGGCATTTCGGAAAGCGCTGGAGATGGAGCCGGACAATCTGGATGTGGAGCGCGCTCTGGCGTCGGATCTGGCCGCAACCGGCCAGGCCGATTCGGCGTTATCGGCGTGGAAGGATATTACTGCAGGCGATCCTACGGATCCGGATGCATGGGCGCAGATTGCCGAGATCGACGAACGCAACGGCAAGCTGGATGATGCGCTGGCCGCGATCAAAAAGGCGCGCGATCTGGCCTCCGATTCGCCGAAGCTGCAGTTCGAGCAGGCGCGGATCGAATACGTGGCAGGGCATCTGGACGAGGCAGCGAAGATTTTTCAGCAACTGGCGACCGTGACGGAGCACCCGAGCGGGCAGTACTCCGAAGAAGAGAAGCAGAATTACAAGCTGATCCTCGATAACCTGGCGGAAATCTACAAGGAAGAGAACAAGATCGACCAGGAAGTTGCGGAATACGACAAGATGGTCCCGCTGGGGACGGAGTACGCGACGTACGCTTTCGATCAGGAAGTGGAAGCGTACCGTGAAGCGCACCAGTACGACAAAGCGGTGGAGACGGCGCGCACAGCGGTGCAGAAGCAGCCGAAGAACGATGACCTGAAGCTGACGCTGGCGCGGCAGCTGGCCGATACGGGGCAGGTTGAGCAGGGCATCGACATGGCGAAGGGCGTGCTCAACAGCAATCCGAAGAGCCTGGAATCGTATTACCAGCTTGCGCAGATTTACACCGACCTGCGCCGCTGGAACGAAGCGTCGGAAACACTGGATGCAGCCGAAAAGCAGGCGAGCAAGAAGGAAGATCGCACGATGATCGCCTTCCAGCGGGCGATGCTTGCCGATCGCGCCAAGCGTTACGACGAGGCGGAAACGGAATTCAAGAAGGTCCTCGACGCGGATCCGAATAACGCGCTGACGCTGAACAATTATGGGTTCATGCTGGCCGACCGGAATGTGCGGCTGAATGAAGCGCTGACGATGATTCGCAAAGCGGTGCAGCTGGAGCCGACGAATTATGCGTATCTGGACTCGCTGGGGTGGGTGTATTTCCGGCTGGGGCAGTACACGCAGGCGGAGGACGATTTGCAGCGCGCGATTTCGCGCGGCGCTTCCGACCCGACGGTGCACGATCATCTCGGCGATGTGTATGAGAAGACCGGGCGACTGAAACAGGCGGCCGCGCAGTGGGAGCTCTCGCTGAACGAATACGCGCACACGGCGCAGTCCGATATGGATGCAGGCGACATCGGCAAGGTTCAGAAGAAGCTCGACAGCGCGCGGGTGCGTCTCGCGAAAGAGACGGGCAAGCCGCAGTCTCCGACCAAGCAGGAGTAGGCCAGAGCAGCGATCCGCAAAGCCAGGCATAAACTGAATGCATGTCTGCGGGACCGGCTTTGCCCGCCGGCTGTGCGGTTCCTCAACAAGGTCCGCTGGGCCGGCGCCAATATCCTGAAGCGGAGCACCGCTACCGTTCAGCATTCCAGCGCGACTGCGGCCGGATCATCCACTCACGCGCCTTTCGCAGGCTGGCCGGGAAAACCCAGGTCTTTACAGAACGCGGATCGGATCACTTCCGCAGCCGTCTGACGCACACGATGGAAGTGGCGCAGATTGCACGCACCATTGCGCGCGCGCTGGGGCTGAATGAGGATCTGACTGAGGCGCTCGCGCTGGCGCACGACATCGGACATCCGCCGTTCGGACATGCGGGAGAGCGCGCGCTCGACGATGAACTGCGCCGCCACGGCCTGCGTTTTGACCACAACCTGCATGCGCTGCGCATTGTGGAGCACTTCGAAAACCGGCATCTTGAATTCCGCGGGCTTAATCTGACGCTTGCGGTTCGGGAAGGCATCGTGAAGCACTCCCGGGATTACGCGGAGGCGGAGCATCCTGAATTGCGGGAGTACTTGCTCGACCAGCGTCCGCCGCTGGAGGCGCAGCTGATCGATTTGGCCGACGAGATCGCCTATCTGACGGCGGACCTCGACGATGGCGTGGAGGCGGAAATCCTGAACCGGGAAGAAATCCGTGCGGGCGTAAGCCTGTTTGAGCAGCAGTACTCAGCGCTCGCATCACGGCACCCTGGTGCTCCGGAAAAGCTGCTGTTTCAGGAGAGCATCAAGCTGATGCTCAATGCACTGGCCGACGATCTGGTGGCCGAAATCGGCCGCCGGGTGCGCGAGCAGGGAATTAGCGATCTTGAAGGAATCCGCCGCGCTCCTGAACGGCTGGCGGCGTTCTCCCCTGGGATGGAGCGGCTGCGCTGCGAGGCGAAGCAATTTCTGTACCAGAACCTCTACCTTTGCGAGGACCTGAAGCGGGGGCACGATGAGGCGGAGCAGATCATCGCCGACCTGTTTTCTGCCTGGATGGCCGATCCCGCGCTGCTGCCGCCCAGTTACGCCAGCCAGGTTACCGAAGAGGGGGCTCCGCGGGTGATTGCCGACTATATTGCCGGAATGACGGATCACTTTATCTTCCAGATGCATCGTAGCCTTGGGACAGTTTTTCCTGGCAGGGGCTAGACACGTCGCGGCCTTTGCCGAGCTGCCACGGTTTGCGGTTCTTTCCGAGGATTTCTTCGGCACGCATTTCGTGTCGCACGCGGAGGCACCCAGCGCGGGAAAAACATTGTCCAAGACGATAGGGGGAAGCGTATGGCTCTCTTCGATGTGCATCCCTGGCTTCGTTTTGGCGTGGGGTTTGTTGCCGGATGCTGGATTGGGGCAGCGGTGGGCATCGGTATCGCCCTGATGCTGGCAGGCCGGCGGCTCAAACAACTGGAAACGGCCAACACGCTGCTCCGGATCAAGCTGCGCGCGCGAGAACGGCAGCGCCGCACCGGAACAGACGGCCCAGGGCCTGTGCTGGTGATGTCGCCGGGGTTCCATCGGCCAGCCAGCGCTCCCAAACGGGCTGTGAACGAGTAAACTCCGGCCTTCGGTGTCCTTTTACGGTCCGTGCGTTAGGCTACGGGGATGAGGCGTAAACTCCTCCTCTCGTGGAGCAGCGGCAAAGACAGCGCGTGGGCTCTGCATGGTCTCCGACGTTCCGGCGAATTTGAGATCGCCGGGCTCCTCACCACTTTCAATGAAGCTTTCGACCGCGTGGCGATGCACAGCACCCGGCGCGCATTGGTGGAGGCGCAGGCGCGGGCTGCAGGACTTCCGCTGCGGGCTGTGCCGCTTCCCTGGCCGTGTTCCAACCGGCACTATGAAGCGGCGATGCGCGGAGCGTGCGACGACGCGCTGAGTTGCGGAATCGACGCGATGGCCTTTGGGGATCTGTTCCTCGAAGATGTTCGCCGCTACCGCGAGGAGCGGCTGCAGGGCACCGGCATTACGCCTGTCTTTCCGGTTTGGGGTATGGATACGCGCCAGCTGGCGTGGGAGATGGTCGAGAGCGGGTTGCGGGCCCGCCTGGTGTGCGTGGACCCGAGCAAGCTACCGGCGGAATTCGCGGGGCGCGATTTCGATGCGGACTTGTTGCGGGAGTTGCCGGAGGGTGTCGATCCATGCGGCGAAAACGGCGAGTTTCACAGCTTTGTGTATGCCGGGCCGATGTTCGACGAGCCGATCCCGATCGAGAGCGGAGAGGTGGTGGAGCGCGACGGCTTTGTCTTCGCCGACGTGCGGCTCGCCGATCCGGTTGCGACTACGGGCTGAGTGGGCGCGCCGGTAGAATCGGGAGCATGGTCATCCATACCTTTGCTTTTCGGTGGCAGCCAGGCGTGACGGAAGAGCAGCGGCAGCGAGTTATTGCCGCGATTCGGGATTTGCAGGGCAGGATTCCGGGCCTGGAAGAAACGTGGGTGGGCGCGAATTTCTCGCCGCGTTCGCAGGGCTATGCGCTGGGCGGCGTGATGAAGTTTTCCAGCCGCGAAGCGCTGGAGGCCTACGGCAGCCATCCCGCGCATCAGGAACTGCTGAGCTGGTTGATGCCGCTGATCGAGCCAGTGGAAGTGGATTTCGAGGCGTAGTCCTGGAAAGAGAAAAGCCGCATCGCTGTGGATGCGGCTTTCCCGTTTGTGCGGCTGCGGTTAGTGGATGCGAATGTCGCCGGAGCCGGTGGAGATGCGCACCGTCGGCCCGCCGCCGTTGATGTCGCCCTGGACATGATGGCGGTCGAGGCTGCCGTGGGTGGTCAGCGGCGGATCGCTGTGGACCGAACCGGACCCGGTGCTGGCGTCAAGCGTGAAATGCGCGCCGCCGGCATTGATGGTCACCGTTCCGGAGCCTGTCTCGAGCCTCCAGTTCGATTCGGGATGGCCGCCGACTTCGATATCGCCGGAGCCGGTGTGCGCGTAGAGCGATCCGTCGACGCCCTGCAGCCGGATGGTGCCCGATCCGGTGTGAGCCTTGACATCGTTGGCGGCGTGCAGATCGGCGCGGATGTCGCCAGATCCAGTGCCCAGCTCGACCATGCCGGTGGCTCCGCTGGCTTCAATCGAGCCGGAGCCGGTGCTGGCTTTCAGGGGGCCTCCGGTATCGGTCAGGCGCAGATCGCCCGATCCCGAGCTGGCTTCGACCTGGGTGCCCCGCGGAGCGGTGATGTCGTAGTCGATCGAGACGTTGTGAATCCAGTCGGCGTGTTTGCCAATGGCGATGATGTTGCCGGTTTGCTCGATGGGCGGGCGATCCACGACGGCACGCACGCGATCTTCCGGCGAGCCGCCGCCGAAGCCCCAGTTGTTGGCGTGGACATGGCCGACGATATGCACGTCGGTGCCGGAGCCGGGAGAGAGGTGGATGTAGCCCGATCCAGTGGCCACAGTGAGCATGACCTGACCGCTGACGTGCAGGGTCTTGTCGAAGGTGCCGTCGGCGGCGCGAGCGGCAGCCGGCGCCAGCGCCACGAGGGCGGCAACGGCAAAAGCGGATGAACGGAGCATTGTGGGTCCTCCTTGCATTGCGGAAATCATCTTACGCGGGCCTTATTGCTGCAGCACAACGGCGCTGCCTTCTTTGAGGCCGGACAAAATCTCGGTGCGACTGCCGTTGGAAATTCCCGCGGTGACAGGGAGTTTCTTCTGGCCGTCTTTGGATTTGGGATCGGGCACAAAGACGAAGGCATTCTTGTCGTTGTCCCAGGTCATGGCCTGTTCGGGAACGCTGATGGCGTTATGGTGTTCGGTCACGACGATCTCGGCGTTGGCGGTCATGTTGGCTTTCAGTTCGCCGCCGGGATTATCGATCGAGACGCGCACTTCGAATGTCGTGACGTTGTCCTTTTCGACGCCGAGCGGGGCGATCTTGGTGACTTTGCCGTAGAAGGATTTGTTCGGAAACGATTCAACGTGAATACGGGCGGACTGGCCGAGGTAGACGTTTCCTATGTCGGCTTCGTCGACTTTGCCGTCTACGTAGACCTGATGGATATCGCCGATGGTCATGACGAGAGTGGCCGTGGAGCCGAGGACCAGGATCGAGCTCACTGCGTCGCCGACTTCGACGTCGCGTGACAGCACCATGCCGTCAATGGGTGCAACCTGGGTGGTGTAGCTCAGCTGCTCGTTGAGCTGCTCGAGGTTGGCCTTCGCCTGCTGCACCTGCGCTTCGGCCTGCTGCAGCTTCGCCTGATCCACGCCGATCTGCGCGACGGCGCTGTCGCGCTTGTTTTTTGCGGCGAGATAGTCGCGCTCTGCGTTATCGAGCGTCTGCTGGGAGACGATGCCATCGTGCAGCATGGTCAGGTTGCGCTGATAGGTGTCCTGATACATGGGAAGGTCGGGAGCGGCGGCGTTGACCCGGTCCTGCGCGATGTTCGCTTTCGCAGTGGTCACGTTGGCTTCGGCAGCGGCCATCTGGGCACGCTGGGCAGCCACCTGCGCCAGAATCTCCTGCTGATCGAGCTGCGCCAGCACCTGGCCCTTGTGGACCGTCTGGTTGATGTCCACGTAGAGCTTCTCGACGATGCCGCTGGCTTTGGACTTGACCTCGACTTTGGTGATGGGGTGAATGGGGCCTGTGGCCACGACGGACTTGGCGATATCGCCGCGGGTAGCCTTCGCGAGGCGCGCGGCCGGAATCTTCGGATCTCTGCCGTGAACAAGGGCTACGGCGACGCCACAGAGGATGAGAACGACGACAACGACGGTCCCCCAGATCCACCAGCGACGCCTGCGCCTCGTTCGCGTTTGACTCACGGCATACTCCTCCCGGGGATCAGTTGTTCATACGCAGGCAGGCGGGCAGAAGTTCCCGCGACGGGATGCGGTAACAGCAGTTTGGGGATGCCGTGGGAATCAGTGGCCGGGGACGCGGGGGCGCTCGGTCGGGTTCTCGGCGGGCTCGTGGGAGGGCTCCTTCGGGTGGGTGTCGGAGTAACGGCCGAGCAGGAACATGGATATACCGAAGACGAGCATCACGATTCCCCAGATGAGGTTGATATTCAGTCCGGCGGAGCGCTGGTAGAGATCGCTGCCGTGTGTGACGGCGCCGTAGATTGTGAGGATGGCGCCGACGATGGTGAACATCAGGCCCATGGGAACGCGAAGGTCGAGGGACAAGGCATCTGCTCCTTATTTAAAGATCAGATTCAGGGCGATGAGCAGGACGATGAGGCCGATGGCGATGTTCGACGGCTTCTCGTACCAGGTCATGTGATGCTCGACGGGTTTGGGCGTGAGCGAGTAGACGAGGCCGACGAGTTCCTCTTCCGGCCGGGGCCGCGTCATCAGACTGATGATCACCGTCAGCACGAAGTTGACGGTGAAGGCAAAGATGGCCTGGTAAAAGTTCAGCGCCATGTCGCTGGGATAGTAATGGACGACGTGAAGCCAGCCGCCGTGAATGCCGGGGTGATCGCCCATGGGCAGCGTGAGGCCGTGGTGGAGCATGGCGGCGATGGTTCCGCTGGCCAGGCCGGCGAAGGCGGCGTGGCCGGTGGTACGCTTCCAGAACATGCCCAGCAGAAACGTGGCGAAGAGCGGCGCATTGACGATGGAAAAGACGAGCTGCAGCGTGTCCATGATGTTGTTGAAGCCGAGGACAATGTAGGCTGTGCCCATCGAAATCAATATGCCGACGACCGTGGTCCAGCGGCCCATCCTCAGGTAGTGCGCGTCGCTGGCGTGCTTGTTGATGTACGACTGGTAGAGGTCGAAGGTCCAGACGGTGTTGAAGGCGGTGACATTGCCGGCCATTCCGGACATGAAGCTGGCCAGCAGCGCGGTGAGGCCGAGTCCGAGGATGCCGGTGGGGAAGTAGTGCAGCAGCATGTTGGGAATGGCCAGGTCGTAGTCGAGGACCGGCTGGCCGTGGGTGTCGAGCATGACCTTGCCGCTGACTGGATCGACTTTGGCGGGAATGAGGCCGCGGCCAGCGTTGAGACTCTCCGGAGCTTTCGGTTTGGAGACGGCGACAGCAGCGGGCGTGCCAGGAGTCATCGTTACCGCAGACGGGGCCGCCACTGGAGAGGCCGCTGCACCCTTAATGATGGCCGGCGTGGCGATGGCGATGAGTCCTGGGAGAATCACCAGGAACGGGAAGAACATCTTCGGGATGGCGGCGATGAGCGGCACGCGGCGGGCGGATTCTTCGGAGTTCGCGGCCATCGCAGTCTGGATGACGAGGAAGTCGGTGCACCAGTAGCCGAAGGAGAGAACGAAGCCGAGGCCGGCGACGAGGCCGAACCAGTCCACGCCCAGGGGATTGGTGTGCGGGCTGCCCATGCCCTGCCACGAATGCATGTAGGAAGCGGGGAGGGCGGCGCGGAGTCCATGCCAGCCGCCGACGTTCTTCAGGCCGACCCAGACCAGCGGGATGAATCCGGCGACGATGAGGAAGAACTGAAGGACTTCATTGTAGATGGCGCTGGTGAGTCCGCCAAGGAAGATGTAGAGGAGCACGATGATGGCGGAGAGGATGATGGCGAAGTGGAAGATCCAGTCAAGCGGCAGGCCGAGGGAGATGAAGAGCTTGTCGAAGACGTGCAGCGTCTGGATGAGGCGCGCCATGGCGTACATGGAAATGCCGGAGGAGAAGACGGTCATGCCGGCGAAAGTGCAGGCGTTCCAGGCGCGGGTCTTTTCGTCGAAGCGCAGGCGCAGGAACTCCGGCACGGAGCGCGCTTTGGATCCATAGTAGAACGGCATCATGAAGACGCCGACGAAGA
>DATGJK010000036.1:0-5941 GCA_035295245.1 Acidobacteriaceae bacterium | reverse complement strand
CAGGGGAACGATCTGTCGCCGCTGAATGACCTGCCCACGGCAAAGCTCGACGGCGCCATCACCCGCCATGACGAGAGCGGCCGCCTGGGCCTCGATGTCACGCTGAAGAATCCCGGTCGAACGCTCGCGCTGCTCGTGCATCTGCAGCTGCGTCGCAAGAGCACCGGCGAACGCGTCCTGCCGGTGTTTTATTCGGACAACTATATCTGGCTCGGCCAGGGTGAGAGCCGGACCATCCACATCGACGCATCGCTCGATGACCTCAAAGGCGACGTGCCGGTGGTGGTGGTCGACGGCTTCAATGTGGATGTAACGCCCGTAACAAATGCCGACTGTGCCTTGGCTCCCAATGTCGACGCGCAGGTGACGCACTGGCCGGCCACCGGGCTGCACATGATCACGGTCGGCCTGCCGGGAAAGACAGAAGGCGAACCGCAGAGCCAATAAGAACAAGCCGCATAAGTGGCTGCGCTACACTGAACACATGCCGGAGCCGTTCACACGCGACCGGATTATTGAAGCTCTGGAGCGCATGCCTCCCGGCGCAACGCTCGACGATGCTATCGAGCGCCTCCTTTTTCTGGCAAAGATTGAAACAGGGCTGGCGGAACTGGACAGATCCGAATTCGTTCCACGTGATGAAGCGAAGCGCCGGTTTGGGCTGGATTGACGATTTGTGGCGCCGCGGTTCGTTAAGCCGCAACGGCCTTGTATCCACGATGTCGGCCGCCGCCTGCCAACCCACCCTCCACGCAGCGGCATCCCACAACCGCGCTCGGAGGATACCGTGCCTGAAATCTTTGAAGACCCGATTGTCCGGATTCCAGGTGTTCTGCGCGCTGCCGGCGTCGTCGCCGGCTGCATAGTGGAGACCTGGAAAGAACGCGCTTCCAGCGGCGAGATCTGCACCCGCGGCCGTATCGTCAATGACCCGCCCCAGCTTCCCGACGGTCCCTATCTCCTGCGCTTTGGCCGATGTGCCATCCCCACTAATAAGTTCGAAGGCTACTGGGAACCCATCGTCATGGCCGCCGACTTGCAACTTCGCGAAGCCGCATAGCAGCCCTCCCCTGAATATATGCATAAAGAGAGCGGCCCGAAGGCCGCTCTCTTTGTCTGGACTTGCCGTTAGTACGACAGCACGCAACCGCCGGCGTTGTTGTTGTAAGCGTTGCTCCACAGCGACTGCACGGGGAAACGGCTTCCGTTAGGAAATGTGACGTTCGCTGACGCGCCCTGGCCGGAACTGATCCAGGCGCACTTGTCGCCGTTTTCCGAGTTGCCCGAATCGAGCCATCCACCGTTCGGGAACTGATCCGTGATGGTTTCGGCCATCTCGTGCCCGCCCACGATCGTGATTCCGGCGGTCGCTCCAAGGCCATTGAAATTCGCCCCGCAGCTCGCTCCCGCGTCGGTGATGTAGGGCAGGTTCGTGTAGGCGATGTTGCCGTAGCCGGAGCTCGTCGAACTGTGCCACGCACAGTACTGCGTCCCGAAGCCGCTCGCGCTGTTGCCGGTCGCCGTCGCGATCACGTACTGCACGCTCTCGTTCGCGGTGGCAGTCGTATTGCCGAAGTTCGCCGCAGCCCTGGCAGCCTCTCCAGCCAGCTGCGACTGCGTCGGTTGCGACGGCGCAGCGCTGCCGTTGTCATACCAGTAACCCGCGAAGATTCCGCCCGGATTGCCGGCCGCCTGGCCCGCGCCATTGCAGAAATACGTGCCGGTCGATACTCCCTCGCAGTACTGCGTGACGCTGTTGAGCCAGGAGCTGCCCCCCACGCCGCTGTAGAAGCTTTCCAGAATCGATGCTTCGCCGCTGGGGTCGTTGCCGTTCCACTGCGAGCCCCAAAAAACGAGGTAGATGCGTGGTGCCGTCTCCACGCCCACGCCGCCGACTCCGCCGTGGTAATAGAGATTCTTCGATCGGGTGGGCCGGGCGGAGTGAAATTCTCCGCGCGCGTGCTCCGCAGCTTCCACCGTGGGATGAATCATGACGGGCGGCATGCCGGCTTCGATCTGCCGCTTGCCTCCGCCGGTGTCGTTATCCTGGCCTGAAACCAAGGGGGCCATGCTGGCCGCCAAAAAGCCCACGAGGGGCAGGGCGATGCGCGAAATGCGTACGTGCCTCATGAACGGGGATCCTCCTGCTGGTTGTGTTTTGTGTGGCGCCGGACACGCCGTTTCCGGAGATCCGGTGATTCAAACTGCCTGGCAGATCTTCGCATGCAGGACCAGGCAGAATTGCTCAGGACAGTAGCTGGCGGCTGTGATCCTCGTCAAGCTACGAATGAGGAATCTGGTAATCCCCACTTCGAGCATCCGCAGTTACTTTAGTAGCATCAAAGGCGCTCGGAGGAATTCCGTGACCGCCACCGCTGCCGAGGAGACCGTTCGCATTCCCGCTGTCCTGCGTGCTGTGGGAACCATGATGTTTGTTGACTGCGTTGTGGAGACCTGGAAACAGTTCTCCTCATACGGCAAGGCATACACCCGTTGCAGAATTGCTAACGATCCTCCCCATCTTCCCGACGGGCCCTACATCCTCGAGTTCGCCGGTCAGTTCATCCGCACCAACAGAGTGGACGGCCGCTGGGAGCTCGTCTTCCTCGCGCCCAACATCAGCATCGATACGTCGCTAATCGGTTCCGCAGCTTAGCGGACAGGACGTGGCATCCGGGACTGGGCAGTAGTGTGGGCCCTTCCCTTCCAGTCCTGATTTCCAGACAGCACAAACCGGGCATGTGTCGGAGCTCAAGCGTCCGCATTTGAGGTGCGCGAACACCCAGGTGACAGATCCTGACCCCTGTGTGCTGTTCATCCTGTCCGGGCCGCGTTTGCTATGATTCGCGCGGAGGGTGAAATGGCCAAATCGAATCAGGGCCCATCGTTCAAGCTCCGTTACACGTCCGAAGTGACGGTAAGCGCCCCGGAGTTTCAGCCTTCTCCGTCCCTGCAGTATGTCGACGCCGAGGCCCTCGGCCGCGCGTCCAAAGCCAGGATCGATGTTGGCTTCTTCAACTCGCCTTCTTGCGAGCGCCACGTGCACGCCGTAATCGAACGCGGCACCGTCGTCGGCCTCGACATGGCGCCGTGTTCGGAGTCAACAGCTCCTCCGCCCGAAGAGATTGCCTTTGTGACGGCCGCGTTGAAACGCGCCGGTCGCAGCAGCACCCGCAAATGGAAGCCCGTTCCCGTGCGAGACTTTCTCACCAACCCGGCGGAGCGTGTACAGGCTGAGACCACCTGCATCAATTTCACGATTTTTGGCCGAACGTATTTCTGCTGCAGAACCGACAACGGACCGATCAGCTGCGTTTATATCGAGCCGATTCGCGGAAGGCTCTAGAGAAACCAGTGGCGACATCGCCCGCCAGACGTCGGGGAGCAGACCGAAGCGTTCTCCTGGCGGGAAGCAGAACGAACCAGAACTCCGGAACTCCCGCTCAGGACTCCTTGTCCTGCGCTTCCTACTGAGGATTGGAAAGACAGAGAACAGCAGGATGACCTGTGCCTGTGTTGTTCCCGGAGTGAAGCAGAGCGAGAACAACCCGGTTCAGAGTCGCCTGCGGCCCTTAGCGGGGTCAATGATTGAACTGCTCTGTACGCATCAAAGGAGTGTCCCACTGTACCTTGGTCGACCTTGCCAGCGGCGCGGGGGCGTCCTTTCTACCGGGGTGCGCCGACCAGCCTTGTGAGACACAGGATCAGCAAAAAGCCGAGGAGTCCAAGCGATAGAACCAGACTGCGGCTTGCGCGCCGCCAGGCGTCGGGAAGCAGACTGAAGAACGCGGTAAAAAGAAAGGATCCTGCTGCAAGGCTGAGAAAAACCATGACCAGTGCGTCGGAGACTCGGAAGAGATGGGCTGCGATCAGGCCGCCTGCGATGGGCGCCAAGGCATCGAGCGCCAGAAATCCGTAGTCGGTCCATCCGGGCTTTTCCGCGCCGGTGGCCAGCAGGATCGTGTTCAATCCGTCGCATATATCATGCGCTACAACTCCGAGCCCAACAATCAGCCCCAACTGGAGCGATATGTTAGAGGCAGCGAAGATAGCCGTTCCATCGAGAGTGCTGTGCACAATGAGGAAAGAGGCACTCACTCTTCCGGCGGCACGATTACCTGCCTTGTTTGCTCGATAAAGGGACGCTGCCTCGCCGATGCTGAAGATAAGCAGACCGCCGAAGGCGGCGATGGGAAAGACCAGTGCCTTCGATGAACCGGAGCTCTCCGCGGCCGACAATGCGGAGGGGAGCAAATCCAGCAGGGCAGCGCCAACGAGCACTCCCGTGCCGAAAGACATGAGCAGATGAACTCTCCGTTGAAGCAGGACGGCACAGTAGCCGCCAAAAGAGGTTGAAACGGCCGCCATCGAGGTGAGAAGCAGAGGGTTCATCCTGTGACTCCATGATTCTTCTGAACGCCATCCCTGACTGGGTTGTCGTCGTTGCGTAGATCAATAAGCTTCAGTCGCATCCGGCCACACTCGTGGCCCAGGGCGATACCGAGCAGCCGGGTTGCCCCGCTGCATCCAGCCAGCGAGAGCGTATTCAGACCCCGGCAAGCCGTAACGCGGCGCCTGAACCCTCGGTATCCCCCTCAAGGGCGAGCAACGAAATTCAGCGCCAGGGTTCCAATCGATGGTCCTCAAACTCACGCGGCAGCTCCAGCAGATGTCCAGCATTTACGGAGCGCACCGCCCACTCAATGAGCGAGTGGTATTGGTCGAAATGGGTGATATTACCCAGCCACTGCGAACCGAGCTCAGAACTCACCACCACGACATTTGGAACGTCGCACGGGCCCACGCAACCACTTACGGTGAGCTGAAACCGCTTTAGCAGGCCCCGCTTTCGCCACTCATCCTTCAGCCATTCGACCGGCACCTCGGGGCGGTCCTTTTGCGTTGCCCCGCAGCAGCAGCCATGGCACACAATCATCTGGCCAATCACGAGGCGTTTGGTCTCCAGCACAATCTCGCTCCTTGCCTGCTCATTCATCCTATAGTATAGAGGGGTATATTACTGAGAGGGAGAAAGAAATTGTCGCATATCTCGAAAAATAAAACGAAGACGCTCTCTCGCGTCCGGCGCATCAAGGGCCAGGTGGAGGCTATCGAACGCGCCCTTGAGGGCGAGGGCGAATGCGAGGAGATTCTGCAGTTGGTCGCGTCCTGCCGCGGCGCTCTGAACGGGTTGATGGCGGAGTTGATCGAAGGTCACTTGCGCTATCACGTGCTCGACCCCGCGCAGAAAACCCGCCCCGCGCAGCAGGCGGCGGCAGACGACCTCATTGCCGTGGTGAAGCGCTATTTCAACTGAAAAAGCCAGGAGATCCGATGGCCGCCACGCAGAAAACTGCTACGCACGTCCACGAGGACGAGATGCACTTAGACCACCCGCCACAAGTGCATCACGAAGGCCACGATCACGAACATGACCATGAGCACCCAGTCGAACCCGTAGAGGTGCTCCGTGTTCTGTTCGTGGCATTGGCGGCGGCAGCGGTTTGGTTTCACCTGTGGGAGCCGTTCCATCGCGTCAGCGTGATCGGACTGGCGGCGACACTGATCGGCGGTTACCCGATCTTCAAAGAGGCTTTCGAGAACATTGTCGAGCGGCGCATGACGATGGAACTGTCGATGACCATTGCACTCCTGTCCGCTTTGGCGATCGGCGAGTTCTTCACCGCTTTGGTCATTACCGCATTTGTGCTGGGAGCCGAGATTCTGGAGGGGCTGACGGTCGGCCGAGGGCGGCGCGCCATTCAGGACATGTTGGATTTCCTGCCGCAGATCGCCAGCGTGCTGCGCGACGGTCAGATTGTCGAGGCGCCGACGCAGACGATCCTTCCCGGCGAAATCGTTGTCATTCGTCCCGGCAGCCGGATCCCCGTCGACGGCCAGGTTGTAAGCGGCCACTCGTTTGTTGAAGAGGCGGCGATTA
>DATGJK010000035.1:0-7570 GCA_035295245.1 Acidobacteriaceae bacterium | reverse complement strand
GCGCCTGCCGAAAGATCGTGTTCCGGGTTGAAGTAGATCCGGTTCTCGTCGCGCGAGTTCCAGGACGTCCAGAGTTGCGGGCTCAGGATCATCTGGAAATGCGGAGCCGTGAGGGCGCGCTGATCCCACGTACCCGAAACGATGGTGCGTTGATTGCCGTCGGTGAACAGCATCCGGCCGGCATCGACGGTGACGGATGCCAAGTCGCTGGAACGCCACTGCAGACTGGCATTGCCGCTGCGCGCATGGACGTTTGCCAGCGAGGAGATGAGCTGCACCTGGCTGAGATCGTCGGTGTCCCCGCGCAGGCCAATGGTCCAGTGATCGCCAAAAGAGAGGTTGGTGCCGGCAGCGATGCCCAGCCGCTGCTCTGCGGGATTCTGATCGGCTCCGGCCTCTGCCCAGAATTCCTTTCGGTTGTAATCGAAGCTCATGCCGAGGGCGCCTCGGGAGCGCCAGGTTTCGCCACGCTGAAACTGGCCGTGATCGCCCCAGCCGTGCAGCGTCATGCGCCAGCGGTTGTCGATCAGGGGCGATTCCAATCGCGCTTCGGACGTTTCGTTGGTGGTGCCAATGAATTTGCCGCTGGACCGTTCATATCCGCCGTGAACATCGCCCTGCCAGCCGCGCTCGACAGCACGGGTTCGCAGATAACGAAGCATTGGGGCATCATCGCCCTCGCGAGCGAGCACGGGTTTCAGCAGCGCATCGGCGCGGTCGCGTTGTCCCAGCTCCTCCAGAATTTCGGCGTTATGGATGGAGGGCACTTCGTCACGCTGCTCGAAGCTTTCGGCGATTCGCTCCTCGCGCGCTGCTCGAACCGGCCAGCCGCGACTGAGGTACGAGGTCGCGAGCGCGTGATGCAGATCAGGGTTCGCGGGAGCGGCTGACACCGCAGCCGTGAGCATCTTCTGTCCCTGGCTGGAGAGACCGGCGAAGCCGCGCATCTCTGCCGCCTGGAGCGCGAAATCCGTTTTCGATTCGTTTGCCTGCGGGACGGCGAGATCCTTCGCGCGCAGCATTGCCGGGGTATTGCCGCGCGCCCCATCCACTGTGGCGAATGCTGCAGCGATGTGCTCACGCTCAAATTCAGACCAGGCAAGGCCCGACCAGAGATCCCGCCTGTGCGGCATCCGCCCGGCAAGGTCGCGGTACAGGCTTTCGGCGCGGGCGGGCTCATGTGCGGCGAGGTAAGCGTCGGCTACACGAATCAGCGCGTAGTCGGGAAGCGGTGTTTTCGCTTGCTGCAGCTGCTCGAAGGAGCGCACCACATCGCGCGGACGTTCGAGATCTGCAAGCGCCAGAAGGCGGTCAGACTGGGCCTGCTTCCAGAGCGGGTCGCCGGGGCTGGCGGAACCGATTACCTGATTCAGAATGGACACGGCTTCAGCGGCGTCGACCTTGCGATCCATCCAGGTGCGGTCGGCTTCAGCCCAGCGGACCCTTTGGGCGCCGAGATCAGCCTGCAGCCGCAAAGCCTGTTGCGGATTATCGCCCTGGTAAGCGGTTGCCGCCAGGGTGTTGGCTCCCAGTTGCGCGAGCGCACGCGCCAACTGATCCTGGACTTCAGCTGAAACCTGCGGCATCTGCGCGCTGCGACGCTGGTCCATGTCGATGACACAGGTGAAGTCGCCTTTGCCCATGCACAGGTAAGCTTCGCCGGTTTCCACCTCGAGATCCGCAGGATGTTCCTGCAGGAGGAGCTTCATGAGTGCATCGGCCTGCGGGTAGTCTCCCTTGTCGGTCAGAACCATGGCCTGTCCGAGCTGAGCCTGCCAGCGATCCGGGCGAAGCTGCGCCGCGCGGCGGTACAGGTCCAGCGCTTCATCGTAGCGACGAAGATTGCGCGCGGAATGCGCGGCTGCCGCGGTTACATCGTAATTGTCCCGTGGAGCGGAGGGACGGTTGTAGAGCTCGAGGGCATAAGCGTCGTCGCCTGCCCAGCTGGCAACAATGGTGGTGTCCGCGAGCAGGCGGACGTTGGCCGGATCCTGCTGCAGCAGATTGCGGAGAATCGGCAGCGCGCCGCGGGCATCACCGGCCCTCGCCTGCGCCACGGCGGCATCGTGCTCCTCAGAGACGAGCAGCTTCGTTTGCGGCGCGGCAGCCAGCGGAAGGAGCAGAGCTGATAAGGCAAACCCGATACGCCGCTTCCACACCCAGCCCGGTGCACTCCGGCCTCTCGCAAATGGATCCAGGGCTTTCATGCGAGTCGACGCCGGATACGCCACGTCTGCACCCTGGGCGGAGTACGCACCAGGGCGGGCAGCGTGTAAGTGAAAGTAATGACTGCCATCATCATCCAGTAAATGACGGGGTAGAGGATGGAGGCGGGGATGGATGCCATGATCTTCGGGTCATATCTGCGATCCATCCACGCTCCGATGAGCAGTTGTGCAATGCAGGTGGTGGCGATCATCATGCCCCAGAAGTTGGGGATGGGCGAAGCGCCCCGGGGAGCGTAGCCGGCGAGTTTGCAGGTAATCCAATAGCCGGTCATCAGGACGAAGGTGTAAGCCCACAGAATGGAAGCGCAGGACTCGTAGAAGATCGGCCACATGCGGCGCATCTTCCAGTGGAACGGAATGCTGCGATGACGCCGGATGGCCTGAGCTAGGCCGCGCGTCCAGCGGCGCCGCTGCCTCCAGAGATCGGGAATGTTCAGGGGCACCTGCATCCACACGACGGCGCGCGGCTCATAACGCACATCCCAGAATTGCATTTGCAGGCGCCAGGTCAGGTCCATGTCTTCTGTCGCCATCTGGGGCGAAAATCCGCCGAGGTCGAGCAGAGCCGTACGGCGCACCGCTACGACGGCGCCGGATACGGTGAGAATGCGGCCGAGCACGCGCTGGGCGCGGCGCTGCATGGAGACGATCGAGGCGAATTCAATGGCCTGCAGGTGCTGCAGCAGGGAAGTGCGATTACGCACGCGCGGATTGCCGGTGACTGCGGCCACCCTGGTCCCCTGGAAATGCGGCACCATGTGGCGCAGGATCCCGGGAGTTACGGTGACGTCGGCGTCGACAATGAGCAGGATCTCACCGCTGCAAAGAGGCAGCGCATCGTTAATGCCCATTGCTTTTCCTTCATTAACAGACTTATCAAGGAGCCTCACGCGCGGATCATGAAGGAAGGATCGGGCCACTGCCGCAGTGTCATCCGGCGAGCAGTCGTTGACGATGATGACTTCGAATTTCGGATAGTCGAGCGCGAGCAGCGCCTCGATGGTCTCGCCGAGCGTAGCGCCCTCCGCGTAGCAAGGCACGATGATGGAGACCATGGGCAGCTCGCCGCCGAGGGTCATGGGATGCTCTTCCTGGCGGCGGCGGAAGGAAAGCGAGAGCGTGATCCAGAGCCAGCTCATCGCGATGGGATAAAGCCCATAGAAGATGAGCGCGCCGAGATAGAAGCGGGAGTGATCAACGGCCTGAAGGAGAGGCCACAGAGCGCTCAATGGACCCGCCACATTCACTCCTCGTCCTTCTCTCCGGCGGCAACGAGGGCTTCACGGCCCGTCTCTTCCTCGATTTCAGGCGTTATCAGGTACATCTTGTGTCCATCTAAGATGGAGAGACTCACTTCTCTGGCGGAAGCGATTTCCGGTGCGAACACCAGCTCCCGGCCCAGATAGTCGCGGGTATAGCAGGGCGGGGTGTAGCGCGTCATGTTGCCGCGTCTGCCGTGTGCTGCGAGCCGTCTATTGTGTGCGACCCAGCTGTGCGCGGTCACGAAGAGCATAATCGCCGCAGCCGTGAAAAAGAGCGCGAACGAAAGCGGCTCCCGGCGCGGGGTGATGGAGATGATTCGAAACCAGCCAAAGCAGTAAAGAATCCAGCCAATCACTGCCGCGAATCGGCGCATCAGGGTACTGTCTTTCATATCTGGCACCACGCAACGCAGTTGAATTGTGGAGGCCACTCGTGACCCTGTTGCAGGTTAACGAATCAGCAACGGAGTCAAAATCCCATCGAAGTTGTAAAGCATCTAAAAATGGAACAGTATCGATCACAAATAAGTGGCATTACCTGTGCGGATTACCTAAGTTTGTCTTGTTGCTGGGCAGGATGCGGACCGGTTGCGAATGCCGAATCCCGGGCTGTGGCGAGCGGAGTAACTGCGAGTTCCTGAGGATGCGCAGGATTGCCGCTGCCGAGCTGCCCGGGTATCGTCGTCCTGGCAGGCGACGATGGGGTTCAGTGAATCAGCCGGGCATTTCGTGCGGCAAAGACGGGTCCTGGCAATGTAAAGAATTGTGAAGAACCGCCTTTTCCCATCAGCGGCTACGGCACAATGAATGCGGAGTCCACGGTGGAACGGATCCTGATCATCGACGATGACACGGCCTTATGCGAATTGTTGATCGAACGCCTGCAGGACGATGAATTCGTGACGGAGGCTGTTCACGATGGAGTGCGTGGGCTGGAGCGCGCGCGCTCAGGCGAGCATGGTCTGGTGGTTCTCGATCTCATGCTGCCAGGCTTGAATGGGATTGAAGTACTGCGGCAACTTCGCCACACATCCGACGTTCCGGTGCTCATTTTGACTGCGAGAGATGAGGATGTGGAACGAATCCTGGGGCTCGAAATTGGAGCTGATGATTACCTCGCGAAACCGTTCAACCCACGGGAACTGATCGCACGCATTCGGGCTATTCTGCGGCGCAGCCTGCGCGCCAGCGGAGAGGAGCGGCCGCTGAAAGCCGGCGATCTGCAACTGAACCCGTCTACGCGCGAAGCTTTTCTGGGACAGAAGCCGCTGCCGCTGACGAGCGTGGAATTCAGTTTGCTGGAAACGCTTCTGCACGAGGCGGGACGCACCGTCTCCCGCGAGCACCTGACCGAGACGGTGCTGGGACGGGAGCTGCGCCCCTTCGACCGGGTGATCGACGTGCATGTGAGCAATTTGCGCAGGAAACTGGGCAATGAACGAATCAAAACAGTCCGGGGGACCGGATATCTGCTGGTGGCGCGCCCGGCGCCAAGGTGATGCGTGCCAAGGCTCTTTGTCAAAGTGTTTCTCGGGTTCTGGGCCACCGTGATTGTGGTGGGAATCGCGCTGGTGCTGAGCTTCGTCTTCACTCCCAATGGGAGCTATCTTCCCTGGCAGGACGCGCGCAGCACCGCCCGCGAGGTCATCCGAGAAATGGATCGGCACGGGCCGGCCGCTGCCGCGCGCGTGCTCTCTCGCCTGGAACGCTCGCAGGGGCTCGAGGCCTGTCTGTATGACGATCAGGGCACTCCGATCGCCGGCAATCACTGTGGAACGTTTTCGGATGGGCCGATGCGTGGCAACATGATTCCGGACCGGCCGAATTCCTCCGGAATGTATCGCAACATGATGCGGCTGCCCAGCGCGAATGGGAAAGTCTACGTCCTCGAAACACAGCTGCCGTGGGGACCGAGACAGATTCATCACACAGTTTTCGAGTTCGCCCTGCACTGGCTTGTGGTGCTGCTGGTTTCGAGCGCGATTTGCTATCTGCTGACGCTGCGACTCACCCGGCCGATTCTGCGCCTGGGTGAAGCGTCGCGGCAGATTTCCGAGGGCAATCTGCAGGCACGTGTTCCACCCGCCGTTGAAGCGCGCCGCGACGAGTTCGGCGATCTGGCCCGTGACTTCAACACCATGGCTGAGCGCATCGAAGATCTGCTGTCGAGCCACCGGCAGCTGATCTCCGACGTCTCCCATGAGTTGCGCTCGCCGCTGACCAGGATTCAGCTCGCTGTGGATTTGGTCCGGAAGCGCGGCGGAGATGATCCCGCACTGAGCCGTGTGCAAGCCGACGTGGAGCGTCTGGAGCACCTGATCGCGCGACTTCTCACCGTAGCCAGAGTTGAGGCCGGAGCTGCGGCGGCAAAGTGGGAGCGATTCGATGTCAACGGATTGCTGGCCGAGATTGCAGCCGATGCTCAGCTGGAGGCACGCCAGAGGGAATGTACGGTCGTGTTCAGCGAGGCAGGGGCATGCATAGTTATGGGCGACGAGCATCTGCTGCGGAGCGCTCTCGAAAACGTGGTTCGCAACGCCGTGTACTACACCTCTCCTGGCACGGAAATCCTGATTACGCTGACCCCGGGCGCAGCGGCCGCCGGCGGGATGATGGTGCTCGAGGTCAGCGACCACGGCCCGGGCGTTCCTGAATCAGAATTGCTCAGCATCTTCCGTCCCTTTTACCGGGTCGGAAACGCGCGCGATCAACAATCGGGGGGAGCGGGGCTTGGACTGGCGATCGCGTCGCGGGTTGTTCAGCTGCATCGTGGAACGATCGTTGCGAGCAATCGTCCCGGCGGGGGTCTGCAGGTGACGATCCGGTTGCCGCTCGCTCAATGATTGGCCATGCGCGCGAGCCGGTCGTGCCAGCGTTCTTTTAGTTTGTCCGCCCTGGTGCGCTGCTCCGGAGTGAGAACGGTGGAGTAGATCTTCGACTGGAGCTGAGCGCGTTCGACAAGCAGCTTCGACACGGTTGCGCCCTCGCGCGCCGCAATCTCCTGCACCTTGCTCGGCTCGGGAGTCCCTCCGGCAGTTACCTGATCCATCTCCTTGTCCTCGCTTGCCAGCTCGGCAACGAGGGAGGAAATCGCGGGCTTCTCCGCATCCCAGAGCGAGCCGATTTGTTTGCGCTGTGCCTGGCTCAGATCCAGTCGGTGGCTCAGATAGCCCATAGCAAGAGGCCCTGGGCCACCCCAGCCCCGGTGCGCCCAGCCCCGATGCGCGAAGCCATGGCCGCACCACCCGTGCCGCACCTCAGCGCGGGCAATCGCAATCCCCGCGATGACAACAACTACCGCAATTCCTGACCACAAAGCAATTTTCTTCTTGTTCATTGCTGTTTCTCCCTGCACCGATTCCATCACCCGCGTGGCGCAGGCGCGATAAAGATTGGTAAACGAGTGTAAAGACGTGTAAGTGGACCCGCGGACAAAGCGGTAAGTCATGAAGAGAGCGAAAACGCGCCTGTGGCCGCTAACTGGGAACCAGAACTCTTTAGCAGGCGCTTCGCCGTGGGGTGCCGCTTTACATAACTTCACAACGCTTCACCAATCTTTATCGCATGCGTGCGGAGCGGGTGCTGGAATCGGAATCGAACGAACGATTCGAAATTCATCCGAGGATGTGACCTGTGACTCCAACGCATGCTACGACGCCCATCACTTCGAATCCGCAGCGGCCGCGAAGAGTAGCTGCTGTTGTCCCCGCGTTTCTTTTCCTGCTTTCAGCCCTGCCTTTGCTGGCGCAGACCACACCCGCGCAACGGCTCACCCAGGCCTATGCTCTCGAACGAGAGGGCAAGCCCGCCGCGGCCATACCCGAACTGCAGCAGTTGCTGAACTCCAGGGTGCTCGATGTCGCGGGCACTGCCACGGCCTGGAATATCCTCGCGAATGCATATCAGGACGAAGAAGACTTTGCCAATGCCCGGCACGCCTACGAGCAGTCGGTGCAGATTTATGAGACGACCGTGCCGAACAAGCTTGATGGCCGTGCGGCGGCGCTGGACGATTTCGGGCAACTGTATGTCTCCACGCAGCAATTCGACGTTGCAACCCGGCTCGAAACCGAAGCTCTG
>DATGJK010000034.1:0-5311 GCA_035295245.1 Acidobacteriaceae bacterium | reverse complement strand
CCACAGTCTGCTCAGCGAAGCACGGGCTTCATCTTCGCTCGCCCATCCGAACATCTGCACGATCTATGAAGTGGGAGAGACGGAAGGAACCCTCTACATCGTGATGGAGCTGGTCGAGGGCCAGTCGTTGCGGGAGATGTGCAGCGGCATCGGGCTTCCACCGGAAACCGTTCTGCGTTACGGCATTCAGATCGCCTCGGCGCTGGCGCGCGCCCATGACCGCGGCATCGCGCATCGCGATCTCAAATCCGCGAACGTCGTGATCACAGCCGACGGCCAGGCAAAAGTCCTCGACTTCGGCCTGGCGAAGCAGGTGGAACTCCGCGGCTCCGACGAGGCGACTCGCTCCCTCGCATCCGCACCCGACAGCGGCAGCCTCAGCGGCACCCTGCCCTACCTCGCTCCCGAAGTGTTTCGCGGCGAGCCCGCGGATTATCGCAGCGACCTATGGGCACTGGGCGTCGTGCTCTATGAGGCGGCTTCCGGGCGCCTGCCCTTCAATGGCCGCACTGCGTTTGAGATCAGCTCGGCCATTCTCCGCGAAATGCCCGCTCCGCTCGGGCCGCCGATTCCGCCGGGACTCTGGGCGACGATCCAGCGCTGCCTGGCCAAGGAGCCTGCGCAGCGCTATCAGCGTGCCGGAGAAGTGCAGGCCGCTCTGGAAGCCGTGCAATCGGCGGCCATTCTCTCGCGCGACGCCGGCGCGGAACGCGGCGGTCCCAGAACGACGGTGCTGCATTCGGTCCGTCACGTTCGCGTCAGCCGCGGCGACCACCTGTTGCTGGTTGGGACGGTCAAAGGCGCGTTCATGTTGCGCTCGAACGCGCAGCGCACGCGCTGGGAAACCGGCGGTCCTTACTTCCACGGTCACGCGGTGTATGCGCTGGCCTGCGATCATCGCGCCGGACGGCAGCGCATTTGGGCTTCGACGCAGAGTTACTGGGGCACCACCCTGCGCTCCAGCGATGACTTCGGCAAGAGCTGGACCAACCCCGCGGAATCCCCCATTCGCTTTCCCCCGGAAACAGGCGAGTCGCTCAAGAACATCTGGCAAATCGCTCTGGGCAGGGAGAACGACCCCCACACCCTCTACTGCGGTGTGGAGCCCGCCGCCCTTTTTGAGAGCCGCGACGCGGGCGAGAGCTGGTCGCTGAACCGTCCCCTGTTCGATCATCCGCACCGGACCCGCTGGCTGCCGAGCAACGGAGGCCTCGCGCTCCACACCGTCCTGGCCGACCCCAGCGACCTGCAGCGGATGTACGTCGCCATCTCCACCGGCGGGGTCTACCGCACCTGCGACGGAGGCCGGAGCTGGACTGCCCAGAACCGCGGCATTCGCGTCACCTTCGCGCCGACTAAGTATCCGGAGTTCGGCCAGTGCGTGCACAAGATCGCCATGCACCCCACGCGCCCCGAGCGCCTCTTCCTGCAGAATCACTGGGGCCTCTACCGCTCCGACGACTACGCCGAAAGCTGGACCGACATCGCGAACGGCGTTCCGTCAGATTTTGGATTCGCGCTCCTCGTCCACCCCGCTAATCCCGACTGCGTGTATTTCGTTCCGGTGGAATCCGACGAGTTCCGCTGCGCGTGCGACGGACGCCTGCGTGTGTATCGCACCCGGAACGCGGGCGCATCGTGGGAGGCTCTCTCGCGCGGGCTGCCGCAGAAGAGCGCCTACGAAACCGTGCTGCGCGACGCCATGACCACAGACGCGTGCGATCCCGCCGGCATTTATTTCGGCACCCGCAGCGGCCAGATCTTCTCGTCGCTGGACGATGGCCGGACCTGGCAAAAAGTTGTGGAAGGAATGCCCTCCATTTTGTGCGTGCGCAGCGTCTCCACTGCCGAGAGTTCCGGCAAGACTGCGAAAACGCCCGCGCCGAAAAGGCCGGAATCGTCAGCCATATCGCGCCACTCGCAATCGAGCCGAAAATCCCGCTCATCGGGGAGAGGTGATCGACCGTGATTTTTCACATCCCCGCCGCTCTGCGCGAGTTCGCCGGCGGCCGCAGCAGCGTCGAAATCGACCACGGGCCAGCCATGCTGAACGATGTGCTGGCGCAGTTATGGCAGCTCTATCCAGGGCTGCGCGACCGCATGGTCACCGAGCAGGGACAGGTGCGCACGCACATCAACATCTTTGTCGGCGACGAGAACATCCGCTATCTCGGGGGTCTCGCGACACCGGTGCCTGCTGATGCGGTCATCTCCATCATTCCTGCCGTCAGCGGCGGCGCGGCCGCGCTGCCCGACCGTTACATCAGACTGGGTTGAGCAGGACCATCTCGCGATCATGCAGTGTGGCGCGGAGAGCGGCGATGCCACCCTCAAGATCCGGCAGCTTCTTCAAAATCGCGGATGGATCCTGACTGGCGACCGTGGTCCGCAGCAACTCGCACTGTCCGACGAGACGCTCATCGTGCCCCAGCAGCTTTTTGAGTGTTGCCCCTTCCTCGCGGTACCGTTGCGTCATCCGGTCGTTTGCAGGAACCGGCTGGTGCTGCAGAGCGGCCTCGATGGCGCCGATGGCACGCGCCAGCTGCTCCAGACGCTGGGCGTTCGTGACGGCCTCACTGTCGGGGAAAGGTTTGGCTCGCGTGGGTGCGGGCAGGAAATCCCGGCGGTATGCCGATTCCGCCGCGCACACGCTGCTCATCGCCTCGCCTAATAGCGGAGCGGCCTTGCTGCGCACGAGCTGATCGTCCGCGCGCAGCTGGTTTTCGATGCGATAGAAGTTGTAGCCGCACCCATAAAAGAGGTTCGTTGCCAGCTGGCGCAGCAACGACACATCGTAGAATTCCTCGCCCGCCATTATTTGCCTCCGTTCAGTCCTGCCTCCGCGCCGACCGGATAGAAGCCGGTGGCGGAACCTATGCTGAAGGGCAATCCGGCTGCGGCGTTCGGAGCCGACACCAGACCCTTTTCCGCCATTTTGAGCGCGAGGTAATAGCGTACGGCTTCGATGGGGGTAAGGCCCATGGCCTGCAGCGAGATGAGCTCCCGCATGCGCTCATCTTTGGGCATGATGAGGATTTTCAGATCGTTGAGGGTGATCCCGTAGGTCTTCAGAAAATCCGCAAGATGGTTCTTCACCAGCTCGCGCACCTCGTTGATGTGCTCGTTGATGTCCTCCATCTTGGTGACCTGGACGACCTGGTTGATGGACTGTTCGATAGCCGGTCCGGCATATTCCGCCACTTCCCGCGTGTCGATGGCGCTACCGTTAAACGGCAGGTGCGTAATCAGTTCCAGAGCAGCTTCCTTGCTGTCCACGTGGATGTAGTAATCGACCTGATACGCCATTTCGGCCATTTCCTCGCTGGTGGCCACGCCTTCGCTGCGGATGAGAAGTTTGGAACGGTTGATATAGATGACCTCAAATGTCCACGGCGAGTTGCCCCCGAAGAAACCCTGAGCGATGGAGCCGAGAATTGGCTTGTCGGGTGTTGTAAGGGCGTACTGGCCGGTTTCATAAACATTCAGCACGGCTCCGCGAGACTTGAGCACGCAGAAATGATTGCTCTCAACCGTAAGCAGGGAACCGGAGACGATGTTTTCATCTGCAATCTTGACGGCGAGTGTCTTGGTTCCGAGCATGTCGGTGCCGTCGTGCAAGAGGGACGTGATAACCTGCCGGGCGATGGCCATAGCGCTGCCTTTCGGAAAAGGATAAGTTGAGTTAAGTGGAGTGCTGATCAATTTACTCCGGAGACTCCTGCGCTGCAACCGCAGGATGATGAAATCTCCCGGATGGTAGTCGCGCAATCACGTCCGGCTCGCCCTTGATCACATCGGGGATGTCGTAGGGTCAGTTTGCCTGTTCGGCCAGCAGCCGCCGCCAGGTCCGCTGATTGCGACGCAGGCTCTTTTTCAGGTCCTCGAGGATGCGCTCGAAGTCCGTGTGCCCCTTCAGCCGGCTCCACGCTGGATTCTTCGAGAACCACGGATAGTTCTCGTTGCCCAGATAGATCGCGCGCCGCAGCCAGTGCAGCGCTTCGCTCTCGTCGCCGTCCACCGCGAAGTAGGTCGCCAGCCGGTACGCCATCTCGCTGTCGGCCTCGGCCGCGGCGATGGTTTCCTCTCCGATCAGGCCGGCCGCGCGCTCGCGCTCACCCATCTGCACGTAACACATCGCGAGCGTCGGCACCGCAATGCGCATCGAGCTGTCATCGCGAATCACCGTTTCCAGCATATCGATCGCCTGATTGAGATCGCCCTGCCGCATGCGCTGATATGCCAGAGAGGTTCGCAGCAGCGGATGCTTCGGCTCGAGCGTCAGCCCCTTCTGCAGTTCTTCTTCCGCCAGCTCCAGCTGGTTCTGATATTGATAAACGCGGGCGCGATGGTTGTAGATGATGGCGGCGCTCGACGGATTCAGGCTGAGCGCGCGGTTGAACTGCTGCAGCGCCTCTTCATACATCCCATCGAACCGCAGCGTAATGCCTGCGACCAGGTGCACGTTCCAGTCATTGCCGGCGGTCTGCAGAAGATGTTCGATGCCATGCCGCGCGCTTTCCTTTTCGCCGCGCGACAGCAGCATGTAGACGCGGTAAAGATTCGCCTCGACAGATCCAGGATCAAGCGCCAGTGCGCGTTCCAGCGCCTTGCGAGCCGCCATCACGTGCATTTGCCCGCCGAATCCGTGGCGGATGAACTGCAGCTCCGCGATGCCCAGGCCGCTCCACGCCGGCGCAAAGGTCGGATCGCGCTGTACGACCGCCTCAAAGAGCTTCTGCGCTCGCTCCAGCTCCGAGCGGTTCCCCGTCCGCTGCATGAAACCGGAGAGCAAAGCGCGCGCCTGCAGATACTCCTCCGAAAGCTGCTCGCCGAGTCGCCCGTTGCGCGGCGTCGCTCGCTCCGCTCCTGGCTGCAGTTGCCCAATGCCCTGCAGAGATGCGAAGACCTCGTTGCAGATTTCCGTCTGCACCGCGATCAGGTCGAACGACGGCACGCTGATCGCGCCGCCTCCCTGCACGCTTTGTCGCTGTACTTCCAGCAACTGCCAGTTCAGGTCGAATCCCTCCTGCGAACGCACAAAGTTCCCTGTCAGCACCCAGTTCACCAGCAGCTTCTGCCCAATCTCCAGCGGATCCATTTGCGCGACCGGCAGATACATCAGCGCGCTCGATGGCCGCACCACCAGCGACGACATGCGCGCAATGCGCGTCGCGATGGCATCGGCCAGCGCATATCCGTAAAGCGGCGCCGTGTCTTTCGCTCCGAGGTTCTGGAACGGCAGCACCAGAATGGTGTTTTGCCGCGTGCTCTCGTCCGCGGATTCGCGGAATCGCTCCGCCAGCATCGACAG
>DATGJK010000033.1:0-8286 GCA_035295245.1 Acidobacteriaceae bacterium | reverse complement strand
TGATGGCGGTGAAGGGCTCGATGTCATTGATCATCTGATGATCGAGGCGATCGATGACCGGGCGCATCACCTGCTTGAGGTCGCGAAAATCGAGCAGGAGGCCGGCGTGGTCGAGCGCCTCGCCGCGTAGGGTGATCCGGACCTTGTAGTTATGGCCGTGCGGGTTCTCGCACTTCCCTTTGTAATTGCGCAGGAAGTGTCCGGAGGAGAAGCCGCGTTCCACGGTGACTTCAAACATGTCTAAAAAGAGCTTTCCGGGGCTCAAATGTGCCCTGCTTCTATTCTATCGGGCGATTCTTGTCGACTCCCGTGATGCGAGCTGGCCGGCCGGAGTGGCGCATGCGGCGCTCCTCGGTGCGGCGGTCGATCTGCTCGAACAGCGCCGTGATGACGCCGAACAGGGCCACGATGAGGCCGCCGACGGTGAGGAAGAGAGCCGTCGTTCGCCAGAGCGTTCCGCTGGCAGGTAGCGCCGGCTGCGCGTGGCCCGCCGTGATCGACATGACAAACGAGATAAGCGCAAAGAGCAGGAGGGTGCCGGCCAGAATATAAAGGTTCCGCGCCACGATTTCAGTTTAGACCGGCTCAGAGCTTTAATCGCATTTCAGTGGAGGTCTCGAAGCCGAGTGTCTGGTAGAGGCGCCGCCCTTGTTCGCTGGCGTGCAGGTAGATCGAGCGGAAACCCTGTTCGCGGCACCACGCCACCATGGTTTCGGTGAGCTGCCGGCCGATGCCGCGGCGGCGAAAGGCGGGCTCGACGTAGACGCTGTGAATCCATGCTCGGCGCGGCGTTGGATCAAGCCGGCTCGGCACCCACTGGACGATTTCAACGGCGCCGCAGCCACCCGGCTCGGCAATCCATGCATGCCAGCGGCCCTCGGGAATCGCGGCCCTGAGGTAAGGTTCGAGAGCAGCAATCATCCGATCCACTGCTGCCGGATCGGGCGTATCCATCTCCTCGGCCATAGCGCGCCGGTAGCGCAGGAGCAGAGGCAAGTCCGCGAGCGTCGCCGGCCGAATCCTGGGTCCGTCCATGCCTGATCCTCAGGTCGAGAAAAACGCTTCTACGTCGGCGATGTTTTGCGTGATGCGGTAGGGGGGCAGGCTCTCGAGGAAGATGCGCCCGTAGCGCTGGCGCTCCAGGCGCGGATCGAGCAGCATGAGCACCCCGCGGTCTTCAAGCGAGCGAATGAGCCGGCCGAATCCCTGCTTGAGCGCAATGACGGCGGTCGGAACCTGGTAATCGAAGAACGGCTTACCGCCCGCTTCTTCGATAGCGCGCATGCGGGCCTGGACCACAGGGTCGCTGGGCACGGCAAAGGGGAGGCGGTCGACGATCACGCAGCTCAGCGCTTCGCCCTGGACGTCCACGCCCTGCCAGAAGCTGGAGGTGCCGAAGAGGACAGCGTTGGGCGTCTGCCGGAATTCTTCGAGCAGCGCCTTGCGCGGAGCGGTTCCCTGCAGCAGCAGCGGATAGCTGACCTCGACGATGAGGCGCTCGTAGAGCTCGCGCATCTGCTGATAGCTGGTGAAGAGGCAGAAGGCGCGCCCGCGCGTGATATCGAGCATGCGCCGGATGCGGCTCGCGGCTTCCTCCTGAAAATCCGGCTCGCGGGGATCGGGCATCTCCGGCGGCAGATACAGAAGCGCCTGGCGGTCGTAGCGGAAGTGCGATGGGACGACCAGCTCGCGTGCTTCGTCGAGCCCGAGGCGCTTGCGCATGTGGGTGAAACCGCCCTGGACGGTGAGAGTCGCCGAAGTGAGCACCACGCTGGGATAGTTCTGGAAGAGCAGATCGCGCAGCAGGTCGGAGACGTCGATCGGCGTAGCCTGCAGGTGCGTGGTCAGGTGGCGGCCGCTGCGGCGCTCGAGCCAGAAGACGGTGTTGTGGTCCGTCGACTCCATCAGAAACTTCAGCTGCTCCCGGACCATCCCGGCGCGGCGGCGGAGCGGCTGCGATTCCTCGATGCCGCGGTGCTTCTCCAGCTCGCTTTCCATGCGATGCAGGGCATTGAGCAAGCCGAGGTAGACGTCGCCGTGATCCTCGAGGAACTCTTCGCGATTGGCGAAAGGAATCCTCCCCTCGCCGCCTCCGCCGGAGCCCCGACTCGGCAGAGCGCCGAAGAACATGCGCGCGCGCTCGCGAATCATCGCTGCGGCTGTCACGACCTCTGCCTTCAGCTCGCCTTCCCTGCGCAGCAGCGTTTCCACGTCGCGGGCTAGATCCTCGAATTTCAAATTGCTGAGGCTGATGCCGAAGTAGCTGGAGGCAACGTCCTCCAGCTCATGGGCCTCGTCGAAGATGACCACGCCGGCTTCGGGCAGAACTCCGGCATCGGGAGCGCCTCCCGCCTGCTGGCGAATCGCCAGATCGGCAAAGAAGAGATGGTGATTGACGATGACCACGTCGCTCTCGGCGGCACGGCGGCGCATCTCGGTGATAAAGCAGCGCTGGTAATCAGGGCAGGTCTGGCCGAGGCAGGCTTCGCTGCGGGCGTCAAGTTTGGCCCAGAGCGCGCTGGCCTCAGGCAGGTCGTCGATTTCGGCGCGGTCCCCGGTTTCGGTGGTCTTTTCCCACTCGGCGATAGCCTGGTATTGCGAGATTTCTTCGAGGCCCGAAAGGATCGGCTGGTTGCGCAGCGCGAAGAGCTTGTGGCGGCAAAGATAATTGGCGCGGCCCTTCATGTAACAGACGCGCAGCGGGCCCAGCAGCGACTCGAGAAAGGGCACGTCTTTGAAGAAGAGCTGCTCCTGCAAATTTTTCGTGCCGGTCGAGATGATCACGCGGCGGCCGGTCGTGGCGCACATGCGCAAAGCGGGCAGCAAATAGGCGAGGGTCTTCCCCGTTCCTGTGCCCGCCTCGACGATCAAATGGCGATTGTCATTGAAAGCGCGCTCGACCGCCTGTGCCATCTCGAGCTGTCCGCGCCTGAATTCGTACGGAAGAGCGGAGCGGGAAAGGAGGCCACCGGGCGCGAAGAATTCGTGCAGCGAAGGAAGGGCCGAGGCAGTGGGAGCGGAGGACACGCAGGTTCAGGATACCTGGGAATGAGGTGGGCTGGAGGAGCTCGGAGAGACGCTCCGAGGCAAACGTAACTCCACAGGAAGCAGCCAGCGCCTATTGCGGCTTCTGGCTGCCCTGCGGCGTCCCGGACTGGCCGGAATCGGACGGATTGGAGCTGCTCTGATCGGGATGACTCTCGTAGATCGAGTACTGACGACCCGGTTTGCGCAGCTTGATGGTGATGACCTTCGCGTCGCTCGGCAAATCGTAATCGGCTCCGTAGGTCTGGTAGCCGGAGGCAATGACCTGGACGCGAACCGTGTCGCCAACGGGAATGAGGTCGAGAGTGGTTTTCCCGTCCTCATTCGTCTTCAATTCCATATTCCCCGAGTCTTTACCGTGCTCAATGGGATGGAAAACGACCGAGGCATCCTCGACCGGCTTGCCGTTATCAGCCCGCACGACGGTGACGGAGATCTTGCAGGTCGGCGGTGGCGGCTTGTACTTGCGGCCGCGGCCCTTATCCTGCGCCTGCAGGGTCGTGAGGAGGAGCAAGGTTGCGCCAAGGAGCGCCAGCCGAAAGCCCAGGAATCCGCGCCGGCGCGGTCTGAGACGAGTCATAGCGACAATTTTAGTCCAGCGGGAGCGGCCCCTGGAATGGTATCCGCCGGCTAAGGGGAACTTTGGGGGCCGGTGCTGCGTCTAAACTGGAATCGCAGCGTCACCAGGGTGGGAAACATTCTCGGTTCCGGTGGTGCACTGATCACGCGATTCTGCTGCATGCGTTTGTTTTCAATACGAAAGGCGCCCCGTTGCCGGCTCTGGCTGGCGCTCCTCTTCACGGGCGCGATGTGCAGCGGTCAGGCGCAGCCCGCGCCGGGTTCGGATGCGGCAGCGCTGATTCGACGTGCCGTGGCGAATCATTTTGCCCAGCAGGCGGCGCACCAGCCGGAACGATTCGACCTGCACCGCCGCGACGAGCGCCACAACATGGTGCGCGAGATTGTGGAGACCCCGCAGGGCGACGTGGCCATGCTGGTTGCTGTCAACGGCGGGCCGCTGAGCCCCACAGGGCGGCAAATCGAGCTCGAACGGCTCAATGGGCTGGCTGCCAATGCAGATCTGCAGGAACACCGGAGGAGGCGCGAGGCAGAAGATCAGGCGCGCGTGGATAAGCTCATGCACCTGCTGCCCGACGCATTTGCCTACCGCTATGACACGGTCGTCTCCTGCATCATCAACGCGCAGCCTGTCGTGCAGGTACCGGGAAAGCCGCTGCCTTCCCCGGCTCCGCCCATGGTTTCGCAGTGCTATCACCTCACCTTCACGCCCAACCCGAAATTCAGTCCGCCCAGTGTCGAGGCGAAGATTCTGAAGGGCATGGCGGGCGAGGTGTGGATTGAGAAGACGGATGAGCGGCTGGTCCGCCTGAACGCTCACCTGATTGACGATGTGGACTTCGGCTGGGGCATTGTAGGCCGGCTGGACAAGGGCGGGACTGTCTTCCTGGAGCAGACACAGATCAGCTCGAAAGACTGGGAGTTAACCCGGATGCGGCTGAACCTGAGCGGCAAGGCTCTGCTGGTGAAGCCGATCAGCATTCGAATCAGTGAGGAGATCGCAAATTACGCGCCCGTGCCGGCGGGCACGGACTATCGCAAGGCAATCCAGATGCTGGAGGCGGGGCAGGCCGCGGCGGAAAAATGAAAAGGCCCCATCCTGTCGCCGCCGCAGCGGACGCAACAGGATGGGGCCGTGGTTGTTTTGTTAGCTGGCCGTCAGCTCCGCCGCGACCTTCTCCGTCACGAACGCTTCGACCGTATCGCCAACTTTGATGTCGTTGAAGTTCGAGATGCCGACGCCGCACTCCATGCCATTCGTTACTTCGCGCGCATCGTCCTTGAACCGCTTCAGCGAGGTCAGCTTGCCTTTGTAGACCGGCACGCCATCGCGCAGCAGGCGAACATCCGCGTCGCGGCGCAGGATGCCGTCGGTGACGCGGCAGCCGGCAATCGTGCCCACCTTCGGAATGCGGAAGACGTTGAGGACTTCGGCGCGTCCGAGGAAGTTCTCGCGGAAGACCGGCTCCAGCAATCCGAGCATGGCTTTGCGAATCTCGTCCTGCAGCTCGTAGATGATCGAGTGCAAACGGATTTCGATGCCTTCCTGCTCGGCCAGATCGGCCACCTTGCGCTCCGGCCGCACGTTGAAGCCGATGATGATGGCATTCGACGCCGTCGCCAGCAGAACGTCGCTCTCCGTGATCGCTCCGACGCCGGAGTGGATCACCTTGATGCGCACCTTCTCCGTGGACATCTTCTGCAGCGAGTCGGCCAGCACTTCGACCGAACCAGTGACATCGCCCTTCAGGATGAGCGGCAGTTCCTTGATGCCGGCCTCTTTGATCTGGTCGGCAAGACCTTCCAGCGTGACCCGCGACGATTTGGCCAGCTGCGCTTCGCGCTCGCGCATCTTGCGATACTGCCCAATGCCCCGGGCCTTGTCGCGATCGCCCACCACGAGGAATGTGTCGCCCGCGTCCGGCATCGCTTCCAGTCCGAGGATTTCGACGGGGGTGGAAGGTCCGGCTTCCTCCACCGAGCGTCCGCGATCGTCGAACATGGCGCGGATCTTGCCGAAGGTATTGCCGACGACGAAGTTATCCTGGTTCTTCAGGGTGCCGTTCTGTACCAGCACCGTCGCCACCGCGCCGCGGCCGCGATCAAGCTTGGCCTCCAGCACCGTGCCAACCGCGGTCCGGTTAGGAGTCGACTTGAGCGTCTGCAGGTCGGCGACCAGGCAAACCATCTCAAGCAGAAGATCAAGGTTCATCCGCTTCTTGGCTGAAACGTCGACAAATACGGTGCTGCCGCCCCAGTCTTCCGGAACCAGGCCCCGGTCGGCTAGTTGCTTCTTGACGCGGTCGGGTTGAGCCTCCGGCTTGTCGATCTTGTTCACCGCCACAATCATTGGCACATTCGCCGCTTTGGCATGGTCGATGGCTTCAAGCGTCTGCGGCATCACGCCGTCATCGGCGGCGACGACGATCACGACGATGTCCGTCACCTTGGCGCCGCGGGCGCGCATGCGGGTGAACGCTTCGTGGCCGGGCGTATCGAGGAAGACGATCTCGCGCCCGAAGGCAGGTGAATCCGGCTTGCTGATTCTGACCTTGTAAGCACCAATGTGCTGCGTGATGCCGCCGGCTTCGCCGCCGGCGACGTCGGTCTCGCGGATGGCGTCGAGCAGAGAGGTTTTGCCGTGATCGACGTGGCCCATGACCGTGACCACCGGAGGACGGGGAACTTCCAGCTCGTCCGGGTTCTCCGTCTGGAGCATGCTCTCGATGGCCTCGTTCGCCATCTGGTCCTCGAAGCTGATGACCTGGACATCCGCCCCAAACTGACGAGCGACGTCTTTGACGAGTTCCACGTCCAGAGTCTGGTTGACCGTGACAAACACGCCACGCATCAGGAGAGTGGCGATCAGATCCTTAGCTCGAATCTCAAGTTTCTCGGCTAAGTCTTTGACGCTGATGCCTTCTGTGACCGTGATCGTGCGCGTGATGGGCACCGGTCCGGTGGGGATTTGCGCCGTCTGGCGGGACGGTGGCGCAAAGCCCTTCATCGGGCCTTCTTTGGTCTTTGGGTATTGCTGCCGTCCGCGACGCGGAGCTGGACGCTGGCCGCGCGGAGCTTCGGTCGGAGGTGGGGGAGCCAGGCCGGGCCCGCCCATACCGGGTCGAGCGCCAAACCCAGGGCGCTGGCCGAAGCCGGGGCGCGCACCCATGCCGGGGCGCTGTCCCGGACCACCCGGGCCGCTGGGCTGCGAACGCGTCGGGTGCATCGGTCGGCGTCCGCCGGGCTGCTGCCCAGGCGCACCCATACCGGGACGCTGACCGGGCCCCCCCGGAGCGCCGGCAGGGCGGCGGTCGAAGATGGGCCTTCCCCGCTGGATTCCACCGGGCTGGGCTGCGCTGGCAGCCGGAGCCGGAGCAGGAGGCGGTGCGCTATAGACGGGCCGGGGACCTGTCTGCGGCATGATCACTCGACGCGGCGGAGGAGCCGCAGCAGCCGGGGCCGCAGCGGCGGGCTGAGCCGGAGCGGGAGCAGGCGGCTGCGAGACCGCGGCGGCGGCTTCCGGCACGCTGGCCGGAGCAGCAGCAGCCGGGGCAGGTACAGACGGGGGTGCAGCCGCGGACTGTGCCGGTGGCGGCGCCGCGACCGGACGGGCTTCTGAGGCAGCTGCCGGGGCAGGTGTGGCCGACACGGGAGGCTTCGCGACCACTGGGCCGGCCGGCGGACGCGATGCAATCGCCGGCGTTTGCACGGCCGGTGCAGGCGGTGCAGCGGTGCGCTGAGCCGAAGAAGGCGGAGCGCTGACAACAGCGGGAGCAGGACGCGGTTGCGGCACGATACGCCGCGGAGCAGGCTTCTCTTCCGCTGCGGCAACGGCGGCAGCGGGTGGCGCAGCCACCTTTGGGGGAGCCGCAGGAGCGGTAGGCGCGGCGGGACGGGCAGGAGCCGCCGGGGCAGCGGCCACAGGCGCAGCAGGGCGTGGCGGAGCAGCATGCGCTGCATCCTGCTGATTACGTCTCTCGAGAATCGCCTTTGCTACATCGCCGGGCTTCGAGACGCGCGACCAGTCGATCTTCGGCTTTTCAGGTTCCTGCCGTGACTGGGCGCTGGACCCGCCACGGCCCCTGAGAATGTAGGCGCGCACACGCTCGGCCTCGTCTGCCTCGATCGAGCTGGAGTGCGTCTTTTTTTCGGTCACGCCAACTTCGGTCAGAGCGTCGAGAATCGCTTTGCTCTTGACCTCCAGTTCACGCGCTAATTCATTGATTCGAACTGTGCTCATCCGTCCCCGTGTCGATTCGACTTCCCACCTGTCCTTAGTCCCTCATACAGACAGCTCCTGACTGTGGGTTCTGGTATCTCTTTCATTATCCCCTGAAAAGGGGAGTCGCCGATAGCCTGTAGCCGGTAGTCTGCAGCAAAATTCGCTGCCGGCGACCTGCCGGCCGCAGTTATCCGCCGGTCCCCTCATCCACCTTCTTCTCGCCGAGTTCCTCTTCGCGGACTTCCTCGACATTGCCTTCGACCACTGCGTCGTCGCGAGCCACTTCTGGATTGGTCTCGTGCTCCGCCAGAATCTCGCTGGTATCGTCGCGTCCCGGAACTAAGGCTTCCGCCCCCTCAGTATCGAGTGCCGGGCCGACTTCCGTTATCTCCGCCAGCCTCTCTTCGGCCACATCATCGCTGATGATGCCCGTTCCATCG
>DATGJK010000032.1:0-2610 GCA_035295245.1 Acidobacteriaceae bacterium | reverse complement strand
CAGACGTATCCCTTCATCGACAAGGACCGTGAGTGCGCGCTCGGCGCCAGCTACGGCGGATACATGGCCAACTGGATCCTCGGCCATACCGACCGCTTCAAGTGCATCGTGACGCACGATGGGATGTTCAATGCCGAGTCGGCTTGGGGCACGACCGAAGAATTATGGTTCAACGACTGGGAGTTCAAAGGCACGCCTTACGATAATCGCGAGAGCTACCAGAAGTGGTCGCCGCACCAGTACGCCAAGAGTTTCAAGACGCCGACGCTGGTCATCCACGGGCAGCGCGACTACCGCCTCGACGTGAGCGAGGGCTTCCAGCTTTTCACCACGCTGCAGATGGAAGGCGTGCCCTCGAAGATGCTCTACTTCCCCGACGAAGGCCACTGGGTGCTCAAGCCGCAAAACTCGCGGCTCTGGTACAAGACGGTGAACGACTGGGTGGACCAGTGGACGAAATAGAGCCGGCTTCCGGCTTCCGGAAGAGTGGATGTGGGGACAGCCGCCCTCGGCTGTCCGCCGAGCGCAGCTAGGCTGGTCTTGTGAGCACCGCGTAGGCCGCAACTTGTAAGTCGTTGAAGCTGGGTGGAAGTCGTTGAACCTGCGTGGAAGTTGTTGATAATTCGTACAGCGCTCAGAGACGCCGCAGGACGCACGAAATTCTCCCGGCCGATGCTTTCCCTGTGCGAAGCGACGATCGTCGCTTCTAGGGGCCTTTCCGGCCCCGCAATGGGCAGCCTGCGCGAGGAGCGGAGCGCTATTCTGGCTTTCGTCGTCGTCAATCGGCCTAAATAAATACTAAATTGTACATACAATTTTAGCAGTACATTATGTATTGAATCGCAACTCCATTATCTTCAATCACTTGGCCTTGGATTTGATCTCCAGCGGAAGCGCACCGGACTCGAAATAGGCGCGGAAGGCGCCCGTTTTAGCCCATTTACGCCCGCCGGAGCGGGATAAAGCTGCAGCGGCTCGTCGAGCAGTGCGTTCGTGCCGGCCATGATCATGACATCCACTTCCAGTGGAGGGCTGAAGCCGCCGCTAGCCGGCACCAGGCTGGCCAGGCCGTTGACGTCCGTTGTGGCATTGGCCTGGCTGACACTCAAAACAACGGGCATGGCGGGATTGCCGGGATTCGTCTCGCCGTCGCCTCCCGAGGGCGCCGTTCCTCCCGGACGCAGCACCGTGATCTGAAATACAACCGGCGCTCCGATCACTACATTCTGCGGCGACGCAGAATCCACCACTCTTACCACCACAGGCTGAAACGCCTGGCCCGCCGACACCTGCCCTCCGCCGGACACCGCCTGCAATCCCTGACGCGAAAGCGGCACCGGGTTCACATAATAAGTCCCGCACGGAGCGTTTCCCGGTGCCACGCACGCGCTCACCTGCACGAGCGAAGCGATCTGCGGAACCGTCAGCGTGACCTTGGCGTTGCCGTTCGAATCGGTCTGCGCACTGGCCGGGCTCAGAGTCCCGGAACCAGTCACTACCGTGAAGTTCACCTGCACGCTGGTACGCGGCACGCCGTTGCTCAAGGCGCGCGCAGTCAGCGGCAGGCTGACGGTTGCTCCCTGGGAGATCCATAGATAAGGACTCAACACTCCAATATCGGAAGAAGACTCGATCGCATACAGCGTGGCGCTCACCGACTTCGACGGGCTGTAGACGCCCGGCGCAAGCGTCGCGGTAATGGTCGCAACCCCGGTGGCCGATGGAGTCAGCCAGGTTGCGGCGTTTCCGTTCTGATCGGTGGCCGCTGAGCACGACGATGCGCCGCTACAAGCAGAGAGGCGCACGTTGTTGGTGGCGCTCCAACCTACAGTAGCGCCGCTGACCGCGGTGACTCCGTCGGCGGCGAGCACGCGAACGCTCACTGGATTCGTAGCCTGCGCCCCGACCGGAGTGGAGGGATTCGCTCCATACAGCAACACGATGTTGTCGCTGGCCGCCGCGCCGTAGGTCAGGACTGCGGTCATGCTGGTTGAGGCGCCGCTCACCGGATCGCTGATCGTAATATTCTGCAGGCCATCGGCGTGTGCGGGCGCGGCCAGCGATATCTGACCGGCGCTGAGTGCGAGTTGAGTGGCGACCGTGTTGCCGATGGTTGCCGTCAATCCCGAAGCGAAGCCGGTGCCCTGCACGGTGACGGCCCCGCCATTCACGCCGATGCGGGTGGGAACAACTGCGTCGCCGTACAGCACGCGCGCATGATAGTGGTAATCGGGCCGCCCATCGCCCCGGACATCGGCAATGCCGAGGAGGAAGTTCCCCGAGGCCGCCACCTGTGCATCCAGCCGTGTCATGCCAAATGCAATTGTGTTGAACGGCGACGGGGTGAATGCTGGCGGCGACGTGCCTTCCGGGTCGGACGCAGCCCACATTCCGATAACGGGCTGAGCTTTCAATTCGCTGGCGCGGCCGGACTCATCGAGGGCAGTCACCGCGATTGACAGCGTCCGGTTGGCTTGGGTGGGCAACAGGAAATAATCGGTGTTTCCCCATTGGTTCAGCGAGGTGATCCAGTCGCCGCCCGGAGGGAGCGCTGCCGGAGCCGTCCATGAAGACGCCGCTTCCGCCAACGGCTGCCCGCTGTTACTCAGT
>DATGJK010000031.1:0-3314 GCA_035295245.1 Acidobacteriaceae bacterium | reverse complement strand
GAGTTTGCCTTCATGAAGCGCGAGGCGCTGGCCATGGGCTTCCGCCACGTGGAGTCGGGCCCGCTGGTGCGCTCGTCGTATCACGCGCACGAGCAGGCAGACGCCCAGGCAAGCGCCGCGGGTGTGCGCGTGGTGATGTAGACGTCGTCAGTTCGGACCTGCGCCGTCATTCTGCCGCATGTCGCGCACTTGATATCCTGCAGGCGGACTGAACAGCGCCGGATCGGGATCACCGCCCACGACATCCGACAGCTCGCTCAGTGACCGGCCGAAACGTGGGTTGTCGCTGATTTCCCGCATGACGATTCCCAGGGCTGGGGATACCCACACCTCGAGGAGTGATGATCCTTTCAGATCATGGCCATTCTGATCCGTGCCCAGGGTCATCACACCGGTGATACGCAGACCAAGCGCATCGATCCCATTCACCTGCTGCTGTTCCAGGATTACCTCGCTGTAGCCGTTGGGCCATGAGCCAGTGGTCCTTGCTCGCCAACGCGGCGGCCCTATCTTCGGCTTCGCCAGCAGAGGCCAGATGGTGACAGATCGGGTCCCGATTGCGACCCCAGCAGGTGGTGTCGACCATGTCATGCGAATGCGGGTGTTCGGATCCGTAACATCGATACTGCGATACTCCTGGCCGGAGGGCATTTTCATCAGCCGCTCCTGACGAGTTCGACCTTCGGCGTCGCGCCACCACAGGCTCACTTCGCTCGTGGAAAACTTCTGCCCGTTCTCGGCGGTTTGGATTCGGACCGTCGTCTGCCTCGCGGAGTAGGGCGCTTCGGTAATTCCCAATCCACCAATGGGGTAATACTCAGGGAACAGCGTCTGAGTGTGAGCGGGGGATTTGGCCTGAGCGGCGGCGACGCCTCCGCCGAACGCGAGCAGAACAGCGCATGCAAGGGTTCGCATTCCCTGGGCTCCTTTCCTGAACATGGCCTGCCGATCCGCTGAAAAGGTCCCCAACAGCTCAAAAGAATAGCGCGATATTCGCGCCCACGGCAGCCCGCCATGCGGTTGCACTCCACTGCCGCAGAGACTCGCGTAGAATACGTCTTTCGAAGAGCTTTGGAGAAGGACAACGACGATGCCACCCTCTGCAATGGCGGGCATTCCCGCACTGAAAGAAACGCATGCGCAGCTGCGCGCCCGCATGGACAAGGCTGTGCAGGATTTCCAGACCAACCTCGGCTCCATCCGCACCGGCCGCGCCTCGATCCACATGCTCGACCAGGTGAAGGTCGATTACTACGACACGCCCACGCCGCTGAATCAGGTGGCGCAGATCACCACTCCCGATCCCAACATGATCGTGATTCAGCCGTGGGACACCAAACTCATCAGCGAAATTGAGAAGGCGCTGCGCACCTCGGACCTCGGCTTCAATCCCAACAACGACGGCAAGCTTGTCCGCGTGCCGGTACCCCCGATGACGGAGGAGCGGCGCCGCGAGGTGGTCAAGCACCTGCACCGTGTGCTCGAGGATCACCGCACCGCGGTGCGCAATATCCGGCGCGACGGCAATGAGCTCATCAAGAAGGCGCTGAAGGACAAGAAGATCTCCGAGGACGAGGAGAAGCGCTCGCTTGAGGAGATTCAGAAGCTCACCGACGAGGAGATCCGGCGCATGGAGGAGATGGCGAAGAAGAAGGAAGTCGAAGTCATGCAGGTGTAGCTTCGCCGCGACAACTTCAAAAGAGCAAGGCCGTCCTCGCCGACGGCCTTGTTCTTTTGTGCGAGCGCCGAGCTTAGAGACCGCTCGACGCGGTGCTGTTGTTCATGGCCGCGATGCCGACTTGCAGCCACGAATACAGCCACCGCATGCATAATCAGTGCGTGCTGTTTACAAAGCGGCTGCGGGAAGGAGTAAGGCGAGGCGAGATCACCTGCACGGTGCGCATCTGGACTCACCCGCACGTGAAGGTTGGCCACCGTTACCGCATGGAGGAGGGCGAAGTGGAGGTGGACTCGATCGAGCCCATCGGCTTGCCCGACATCACTCCGGAGCTGGCGCGTGCCTCAGGCTTCCTGGGCGTGCTGGACCTGCTCAAGGTGGCAAAGCATGGGCCCGGCGACAAGATCTACCTCATCCGCTTCCACTACATTCCGCCGAAGCGAAGCAGGCGAAAAGCGGGCTGACGCAATCAGCGGAGAGTTGTGGCTGCCTGAGGCGTGGGCTGCGGCGTCATCGCAAGGCTGCGAATCCCGAACAACACGAGAACCAGCGAGATGATGATGTGGCTCAACGGGCGCGGGTCGCTGACGTGATGGATGCTGATGCCGAAGGTCAGGGCGAGGAACATCCACGCCGCAGTTCCCACGGTGGCAATGGCCGCGACAGCGCGGTCGCCGGGACGGCCGGCGCGCACGATATTCAGCGCTCCGAGCACAAAGCCGGCCAGGGCAGCCCCGAGCGACCAGATGAACAGATCGCTCATGGGCTTTAACCAGACAATGGTGCCGATGGTGTGGCCGAGCGCGCCAAGAACCAGGAGATATCCAAAGACACGATCAACGATCTTCATGAGCGCATTCTCTGTGAAGGAAGTGCAGTCATCGTAGCAGCACAGGCCTGGCGCGCAATACGAGCGGCGACTTAGCCGGCCACGGGCGTGGCGGCAATCATCGTGAGGAAGAGCAGCAGCGCGACGAAGGCCAGCATGATAAGGATGCGGCGCATAGGCACCTTCCCGGGCTCCCGGAGAGGGCCTCTTGTGTCGCCGATGCAGGCCTCGCGCAGCTGCCGGGTGCGACCGCCGGATTCTCCGGGAGCTCTGGGAAGATCGTACCGCTGCTGGGCTGGACCGGCCATGCGATTTTGATCCCATGGATGGCAGATGGAACTCCGCCTTCGGTTGAGGCTTCTACATGCCAGCAGCGAGGCGGGCGAGCAGCCGGTCGAGCAGCGTTTCCTGCCCTTTGAAGATTTTTGGCCTGGCCTCGTCCATCGCAAACCATGCGCCGCGGTCGGCTTCGGGAATCGTGATGTGCCGGCCGGAGCGCGGCGGCCACTCGATGGGGCAGGTGTTGCTGACGAGGGTGGCGGGATCGAAGTCGCCCTCGACCGCCCACGCCATGACCAGCTTGCCGGAAGGCTGGCGGATCTCGCCGAGGGGCAGGAAGTTGCCGGTTGCGACGCGGCTGAGGGGCGAGCCGGTCTCCTCCTCGAACTCGCGTTGGGCGGCCGCCAGGGGATCCTCGCCTGGATCGTACTCGCCCTTGGGAATCGACCAGACGTCCTTCTTCACGTAATAAGGGCCGCCGGGATGGACGAGGAAGACTTCAGGCCCGGTCGACGAGCGGCGGTAGAG
>DATGJK010000030.1:0-10063 GCA_035295245.1 Acidobacteriaceae bacterium | reverse complement strand
GCCGATGAAGCGGATGCCGCGGGCCGCGCAGTATTCGCGTAGGCCGCTCCACTGCTGGTCAAAGGCGAACTGGATGGCTTTTTCGGTATCGATCTCCTCGCCGTGCTCGGCGCGGAGGCGATCCAGAGCTTTTGGATCGCGGTGTTTCAGGTCCTCAGGCCAATCCTTCCAGGAAGCGTAGTTGAACTTACGGCGCAGGACGGCGAACTGCGCCCATGCCTCCAGCCAGGTCCCGTTTTCGCGGCAGAAGCCTTCGAATGCGGACCACTCTTCGGGCGAGTGCCGGTGCAGGAAGTTGCGCGCGGCCTCCTGAACGAGAGGCAGTTTTCTGGCGGTCACATCCTGGAAATCCACGGCGCCGGTGCGGCCGGGAAGATTGGCGAGGCTTTCCTGGTCGATCCATCCGCGGTCGGCGAGGAACTCGAGTGAAACCAGCAAAGGGTTACCGGCAAAGGCGGAGAGCGCCGCATACGGAGAATTTCCGTAGCCGGTGGGACTGAGAGGGAGCACCTGCCAGAGGCGTTGTTTCGCCGCAGCGAGAAAATCGGCGAAGGCGTAGGCGGCCGGCCCCAAATCGCCGATGCCGCCGTGGGAGGGCAGAGAAGAGATGTGCAGCAAAAGGCCCGAAGAGCGCTCCAATGGCATGAAGAAGTCCAGTCCCGCAGGCGTGTGAAAAAAGAAGCCCGGCCTCTCGAAAGATTCGAGCGACGCGGGCTCCGGTTGCTTCGGCCGCCGCCGTTCGCGCGACGAGTCTTTAAGTGCCGCTCAGCGGGGAGCGCTGCTGCATTTTCCGGTTCAGCAAAACGCGTCCCGCCTTCTCGTATTGATTGACCAGATTCGAGACGAAGACTTCGTACATCTGATCGCGGCGCTGGTTCAGCAGGCCTTCGCGCGTTGCATCGAAGTTCTTCGCCATGTCGTCGGGCGAGGGCGCCTGTTTTTCGTCGATCTTCGCGACGACGCCGGCGGTGCCGTTATTGATGGGCCCACTGATCTGTCCGACGTTGAGATCGAAGAGGGAAGCCGCCTCACCGGTTGCCAGCTCGCCGAGATCGGGGACCTGCTGGTCGCGTCCCACGAGATCACTGGTTTTCATGGTCGCGCCCACTTCTTTTGCGGCCTTCGCCAGATCGTGTTCGGCCTTGGCGCGATCCGCCAGCTCGTTGGTCTTGCGCCCCAGGAGGGAAGTGACCTGCTGGTCGCGGAAGTCGTCGAGCACATGCGATTTGTATTCAGCAAAGGAGGGCGTGTGCGCAGCATTAACATCCGTTACCTGGAATACGGCGTAGGCACCTTCTCCGGCATCGACGGCCTGAGGCGCAGCGTTCTTCTGCGCGGCAAAGGCGGCGCCGAGGAACTTGCCGCTGTCACTGACGCCCGGCAACGATGCGCCGGCGGCGACAAAGTCTGTGCTCTGCACCTTCAGGTGATGGGCCGCAGCGGCGGCAGCCAGACTCGTCTTCTGCGCTTCGGCGGCGAGCTGCTGCGCGTAATTCTGCTCGGCCTGAGCGACCTTCTGCTTCGTCAGCGTGTCGACGATCGAGCTGCGCACCTCGGAGAGCGGTTTGAGATGCGCATCCTGCTTCTCTTCGGTCTGAATGATGTGGTAGCCGAAGCGGGTTTTCACGAGGCCGGAAATCTGTCCGGGCTGCTGGGAAAATGCAGTCTGGTCGAATTCAGGCACGGTGACGCCGTGCTTGATCCAGCCCAGCTCTCCACCCTGATCTTTGCTGCCCGGGTCGTCGGAGTTCTTTTTTGCCAGCTCCGCGAAGTCCTTGCCGTTGTCCTTGCGCAGCTGATCGAGGATGCCCTGCGCTTTGGCTTTGGCAGCCGCATCGGCCTGCGGTCCGGCATTGGGATCGACGGAGATGAGGATGTGGCGGACCTTGACCTGAGCATCGACATTGTAATTCTGCTGATTCTGGTTGTAGTACTGCTGGATCTCAGCGTCGGTGACCTGCGGCTTGCCGCCGGGCAGATCTTTGTCGGTGAACTCGATGTACTGAATCTTGCGGGTCTCGGGCAGCGCGTTGCGGTATTTTGCGGCGTTCTGCTTAAAGAAAGCCTCGAGTTCGGTGTCGGTCGGATTGATGGTCTTGCGCAGGCTGTCCGCGCTGAGCACGGCGTAGTCGAATTTGATTTTTGTGCCCTGCTTCAGGTACGCGTCGCGCACTTCGGCGTCGGAAACGGTCACGCCTCCGGTGATGAGATCGCGAAGGCGATCGGAGACGATTTGATCCTTGATCTCGCTCTCGAATTTCTCAATCGGCAGGTGGAAGTTCTCGTTGACGAACTCGGCGTAATGGGCGTCGCCGATGTACTGGCCGTCAGGGAAGAGATACTGGCCCCACATGCCGGTGTGCAGGAACTTGCGAACGTCGGCGTCGCTGGCGGTGATGCCCAGACGATTGGCTTCCTCCAGCAGAATGCGCTGCTGAATCACCACCTGCCCGGCCTGCTGCATGAAGTAGGGCATGAGCGCATCAGGAATCTGCTGGCCCCGGGTCATGCGCTGCGCGACCAGCTGCACGTCGGCCGAGGGGATGGTCTCTTCCGCAGGAAGGAAGCGGCCGATGATGCCGCCGTGCCGGATGCTGGCGTAGGTGTCGGTGGAGCCAGCTGCCTCATTGAAAATGCCGGGCACGAGGAAGATGACCATCAGCACGCAGGTGACGCCGATGATGATCCAGAAGAGAGCTTTGGTGAAACCAGTGTTCTTTTGCAGGAAGCGAATCATGGATGGATTGACAGCCTTTTCTGTAGCGAACGCTCCGGCTCGCAACCGCTGGTGGCGACGCCGAGCATGGTGGTCCTGATTGCGTCAGGGTACCTGTTCAGTATAAACGGCAGGCAAAGAGGGCCGCAGTTTTTGGTTCCTGTCCGGGGTCAAAAAAGCTACACTGCAGCAACACCTTCCCCGGAACGGATCGATGCCCCAGACGCCTGGAAACAACAGGATCAAGAACTCCATTGCCGTAGCATTTTTGCTGCTGGTGCTCTTCGGCGTGACGGTGGCGCTCTCGTCGCAGCTGCAGTCTCCGAACCGGGACTTCGTCGAATACTGGAGCTCGGCCAAATTACTGGCGCAACACGCCAATCCGTACGATCTGCAGGCTGTGCAACGTCTCGAGCACACCGCAGGGTCCCGGTTCAACGGGATTCTGGTGATGCCGAATCCGCCGAGCTCTCTGTTTGTTTTCGCGCCGCTGGGTTATCTTCCGTTCGGGCTGGCCGCCGCGGTTTGGCAGATGATTCTGCTGCTGGCGGCGGTGGGATCGATTTGGCTTCTGCAACCGTGGGTGCCGGGACGGGTACCGATCGTGGCGTTCTTTCTCGCGTCGGTGGTGGACTGTTTTCTGGCAGGGCAGTGCACGATCGTGGTTCTGTTTGGGATATGCCTGTTCATCCGCTTGCGGGCGTCACAGCCCTGGGTGGCGGGGCTGGCGCTGACGCTAACGGTTCTGAAGCCGCATCTGCTGTCGCTGTTCTGGCCGATTCTGCTGCTGGAAATCCTGCGCACGCGGCAGTTTCAGGTGGCAGCCGGAGCCATTGCGGGCGTGGCGCTTGCTTCGGTGAGCGCGCTGGCGTGGGATCCCCATATCTGGGCGGACTACCGCAACAGCCTGCATGGACAGAACCTCTTTTTGAGGGCGCCGCTGCCGAACCTTCCCAATGGGCTGCGGCTGCTCATCTGGCCGCACAGCGTCTGGCTGCAATTTATTCCTTTGGCTTTGGGGGTTCCCCTGGCGCTGTGGTTCTGGTGGAGAAACCGCGATCGCTGGGAATGGCACCGGGAGGGGGCGCTGGTGATCGCCGGGGCGGTGCTGGTTTCTCCTTACTCTTTCCATATCGACCAGGTGCTTTTCCTGCCGGCGATCCTGTACTGCTATCCGCGGACGAACAAGGCGATGCAGGGTATCTTCTGGGTGCTGAACGGCCTGGCTATCTTTCTGATCCTGCGTTATCCCATGCTGACGTCGCTGGCGAGCATCTGGACCGGGCCCGCGTGGATGGCGTGGTGTTCTTTCATCTACTGGCGGAGACGCCGTGGCAGGGAGGCAAAGCCTGCACCCGCCGGGGAACTGGCGGTTTCGAGGGCGTAAGGGGGCCATGGGGAGGGCGAATCGGGGGCTTTTATGCGACGGATCGGCCCGGTTCGCGTCGAATCTTCAGGAGTAAAGTAAAGAACGTCCCCATGCTGATCAGAAAAGCGAGCGACATTCCGTCTTCGGAGATCACTCCGAAGCGCGAGTACATGAACCGGCGAGCCTTCATGGCCGCCGCGGCTGCGGGCGCTGCCGGGATGGCCGCAGGCGGGCTGCTGGAGGGTCTGGCTGAGCCGGGCCGCGTCGAGGCCGCAGAGAAGCTGACGACGGTGAAGAGCCCGCTTTCGCTGACGGGCGATACGCCGACGCCCTACGAAGACATCACCCACTACAACAACTTCTATGAATTCGGGGTGGAGAAGGGCGATCCGGCAAAAAACGCGGGCAGCCTGCACACGCGTCCGTGGAGCGTGAAGGTCGAGGGTCTGGTGAGCAAGCCGAAGACGTTCGACATCGACGATCTGCTGAAGCTGCGTCCCATGGAAGAACGTGTCTACCGCTTCCGCTGCGTGGAGGCGTGGAGCATGGTGATCCCGTGGGCCGGGTACTCGCTGTCGGAATTCATCAAGCAGTGCGAGCCGCTCGGCTCAGCGAAATACGTTCAGTTCATCTCGCTGGAGGATCACAAGCAGGAGCCGCTGCCGTGGAGCGCGGGCATTCACTGGCCCTACTCCGAGGGACTGCGGATGGACGAAGCCATGCATCCGCTGACGCTGCTGACGTTCGGACTGTACGGCGAGGTTCTGCCGAACCAGGACGGCGCGCCGGTGCGGGTGGTGGTTCCGTGGAAATACGGTTTCAAGTCGGCGAAGTCGATTGTGAAGGTGAAGTTCGTTAAGAGCCAGCCGCCGACCACCTGGAACGATATGGCGCCCCAGGAGTATGGGTTCTACTCCAATGTGAATCCCAACCACGACCATCCGCGCTGGAGCCAGAAGCGGGAGCGGCGGATCGGCGCGCCGCTGTGGAAGCAGATGCAGCCGACTCTGATGTTCAACGGCTATGCGGACCAGGTGGCGAGCCTGTACAACGGGATGAATCTGGACAAGGACTACTGAGCGAGCGGAGAGATCGATTTGGAGTTCAGCAACTTTCCTCAGGGGCTAAAACCCAACAACGGTTCAGCCCTATGCGGCACGGCTGAAGCCGTGCCCTTTCAAAGCAGGGAATCTTCCGGCGCTGGGAATTTGTGCCCTGGTACAGGAATCAAGCCTGCAGGGAAGTCGGCCACAGGCGGCGAAGTAGCGCACCCTCAATGAATCGAATCTCTCACGCATGAAACAGCGCTCCATTGTGGCGCTGAAGGTGGTGGCTCACGCGGCCTGCCTGGGTCCTGTGGCATGGCTGCTCTGGCGGCTGTATCTCTCGGCGACGAGCCAGCCGCAGGCGCTGGGGCCCGATCCCACGCATACGGTCACGTTCTTCACGGGGCGGGGCACGCTGCGTCTGCTGATGGTGACGCTGGCGATCACGCCGGTGCGGCGGATCTTCCCAAAGCTGAGCTGGCTGGTGCGCTTCCGGCGCATGATCGGCCTGTACGCGTTCTTTTACGCCTGCCTGCACCTGATGACTTACGTCTGGCTCTACGCGGGCTTTAGCTGGGCGGCGATGGTCGACGACATCAGCCAGCGGCGATTCATCACCGCGGGGCTGACTGCGTGGCTGCTGCTGCTGCCGCTGGCGCTGACGTCGACCGCGTGGTCGATCCGCAAACTGGGCGGCAGGAACTGGAACCGGCTGCATCGGCTCACGTACCTGGCTGCGCTGGCCGGAGTGATTCACTACTGGTGGGGCGTGAAGAGCGGGGTCAAGACGCCGATGACGATCACGATTGTGTTCGCGGCGCTGATGGCCGTTCGTCCACTGCTGGACCGCAGACAACGCGCGGCAGCAGCCCGGCAGCCGGTTGCGACTCGGTCCTGAGGGGATCAGCCCTTGCCGAGGGCTTTCGACATGCGCAGAAAGTAGCAGGGCTGATTGACGCGCGCCCTCATCTGCTCGGGGATGGGCTCCTCGCCGACGATCGTGTAGCCGAGCTTACTGTAATACGGCGGAAGCTCAGTGCGCAGGTTCACGACGGTCAGGTCCATGCGGTGCGCGCCCATCTCGCGGGCAAATTCCTCAGCGGCGGCGACCAGGCGGCGTCCGAGGCCGGTCTTTTGCTGCGCAGGATCAACCGAAAGCAAGCCGAGATACGCCTGCTCGGCATGCAGCTCCACGTAGACGCAGCCGACCAGTTTGCCGCCGGAGTCGGCCACGAGGAAGCGTCCATTCCGCATATGGGGCTGGATGCGGTCAGGATCGAGGCGCGTGCCGATGTGGAAGAAGGCTTCTACGGAAAAGGCCTGGTTGATGAGAGCGAGCAGGTTGGCGGTGTCGGACTCGTCGGCGAAGCGGAATTCCATCATTCCTGTTCCTCTGCGGCGCCGCAGAAATGCGAAGGGCCGGAAGCAGGAGCCACCGGCCCGAAATTTGCTGCCCACGCCAACTACTGCGCCGCGGGAGCCTTGTTGAGAGCTGCTTCCTTTTGGGCCAGCACTTGCTGCACATGCTGCTCGAGCTGGGCAGCCTGCGGCATCAGGCCCAGAGCCTGCTGAACCATGGGATCCCAGTCGGCCTCGACTTTCAGCCCGGCTGTTTCTCCGAACTGCGTTGTCATGATCTTCGACTTTATGTTTGCCTTGAGCCAGTCGAGGTTCGCATTCAGTTCCTGCGGAGTGTACTCGATGTTTTGGCTGGCCAGGTACTGTTTGAAATCGCTCACCACGGCATCGTCCACCTGGAATTCCTTGTTGACGGTGCGATGCGCGAGATAGTGCTCGGTGAAGCCGAGGAATGCATCGTGCTCGAGCAGGATGTCCTGGAAGGGAGTCGATTTTGGGCTGTCGACCTTGACGTCAGGAGTGATGCCGCCGCCGCCATAGACGGTGCGTCCGGAGTCGGTGAGCTTGACTTCGCGGTCCTTATCGTTCTGCGGCTGGTCGTGATTGTAGTAGTAGTCGTAGAGCGAAACGCCGTTGTAGTTGCGCTGGATGAGGCGTCCGCTGGGCGTGTAGTAGTGGTAGGTGGTCAGGGCAAGGCCAGTGTTGTCGGAGAGGGTGTAGACGGTCTGGACGAGGCCTTTGCCGAAGGTGGTTTCGCCGGCGATCAGCGCGCGGTCGTGATCCTGCAGCGCGCCGGAGACGATCTCGGCCGCGGAAGCTGTTCCGTGATTGACCAGAACCACGACTGGGAACGACTCGCCGCCGTTGCCGTGCGAAGCGCGATAGACCTGCTCAGGGAAGGCGCGTCCGCGCTGGGAGACGATGACCTGACCGCGCTTGAGAAGACGATCGCAAACGGCGACGGCCTCAACGAGAACTCCGCCAGGGTTGCCGCGCAGGTCGAGCACGAGGCCCTTGAGATTGGGACCGAAACTGTTGAGGGCGTCATCGAATTCGCGGCCGGTCGTCTCCTGGAACTGATGGATGTGGATGTAGGCGACACCGGGCTTGATGGAATACGAGAGGTCGATGCTGGGATTCGGAATTTCATCGCGCGTGAGCTGGAAGGTGAGCGGCGCGGAAGATCCGACGCGGATCATGGTTACGCTCACGCTGGTTCCGCGGGGACCTTTCAGGCGATTGGCGACCTCGTCGGAGCCGAGTCCGGCGGCCGATTGGCCGTTGATAGCCGAGATGATGTCACCCGGATGAACCCCGGCGCGGAACGCGGGCGAACCCTCGATGGGATAAACGACGACGACTTTGCCGTTCTGCGGCTGGATGAGCATACCCACGCCGTAGTACTTGCCGTGCTGCTCTTCCTTCATCCGCGCATACGCCTTGGGGTCGTAGAAGCTGGAATGCGGATCGAGGGTGTGGAGCATCTCCGGAATTGCGCCGTCGTAGATCGCCTTGTCGGGCATGTCCCCGGTCAGGGGCTCGGCGTAGTTCTTCGCGACAATGTCGTAGACAGCGCCGAACGATTTGAGGCTGTCGCGGAAGGTGGACTCGTCGGCCGCGGACTGTGCGCCCACCTGCTGGCTGACGATCATGCCGCCGAGTGCGCAGACAGAGAAAAAGACGACGAGGGAGAAGAAGGTGCGACGGGTGCGGATGGACATGCTGTAAGGATTCCTGCGATTCGGTCCGGCGTGGGGAACGCGATGTCCAGGACACGAAGCGACTTGCGCCTAGTATACCCCAGTTACGGGAAGGCGGTCCGGCCTTATGTTTCGATGTCTGTTCGCCGGGTTATGGCGTGCCGGAGCCGATGTTCGAGGCCGTTTTGGGCGGTCCGGGCAGGATGCGGACCTGGGAGCCGAAGCGGCGGTAGTTCCGGAACTCAAAGGCGTTGAGGACGGCCTGACGCTTGCCCTCGCGCAGGCTGACGGCGCCACGGCTGGGCATCAGGTAATCATGGTTATTGATCGTGACCCAGGCATAATCCACCGAAATGCTGGAGGCGCGGACGTGCAATTCCTCCGGGATGTCGTCAGCATTGATGCTGATGCGGCGGATGCTGTGGGTGGCCGGATCCAGGTAGACCTCTCCATGGAAGGCGACCACGTGCTGCGTGTTGTTCAGGCCGGTGACGTCGAAGCTGGAGTGGGCGGCGTCGATGGTGTAGTCGAAGACCTGAACGGGCTGGCCGTCGAGCACGTCGGATTCTTTCCAAGTGAACTTCGCGTGGGCTGAGGGATCGAAGACCGCCTGGAACATGCCGCCAAATTCGCCAACGGAATGCGCGAAGTCAACGTCAGCAAAAGACGCAGGGTGGCCGGAGGGATCCTCGGCGGATTTCTTTCCGTTCAGCTCAAGGGTTGTGCGCGACTCCTGGCGATCGACGTAGCGCATGAGCTGCACCAGCGTGTCTTTGTGCTGCCAATCGCCCTCGCCACGGGGATCGATGGAGTGGTCGGTCACCTCGAGGCACATGAAGTTGGGCAGCGACTCCGACCAGGCAAGAGCGCGCTGCCGGGCGCCTTCGATCATGTCGTGAATCTGGGCTTCGGTGGGCGGAGGAACCGGATTGGAAGGGCTGCTGATGACGAATTTGCTGTTGGTGAGGGCGGCGGTTGCGGTCTGGTGCTGCTCGGCATTGAGCTGCTCGGCGTTTTCAGCGGTGCCCGACGTGGCGGAGAATGCTGACGCGCTCGAGGCCATGGTGGCGGCGATGGTTCCTTCAACGGAAAACTCCGTGCTGGACGTTGCCGTCCTGTCGCCCTGGGTGAGGGTCGCGACGACCTTGTAATTGCCGGCGGGGAAGACGTGTCCGCCGATGGTGCCGAGGTAGGGAACGGCGCCGAGGCCGTCGGTCTTGCGGAGTTCAAGCGGCATTTTGCCGAGGGATTCGCCGTTGCGGAAAATCTGCATTTCGAGCTGCGGTTGTCCGGCTGTGGGCGGAAGCGGATGCACAAGGAAGAAGACGGACAGATTGCGGGTATTCTCGGGCAGCTCGTCGGCGAGGTCGGGAACGATGCGGCCGTTGATGTAGCGCATCGGCTCAAACGAGGCGGTGTCGGCGTGGAGCGGCTCGATGCTGCGCACCAGAGCCATGTCGCTCAACGCCGGACCGTGCACAGGCGGCTCGATGGTGAAGGTGGTTCGCTGCGCGCCTGCTTTGCTTCCGATCTGATCCAAGACGACGGTCTCCAGCGTGTAGGCGCCTGGATCGGCGGAGAAATGGCGCTGCATGGTGAGGAACTGGCCGGCGGGGCTGCGCAGAACATCAGGAGCCTCGTGGCGGGGAATGTCCTCGCTGAAGCGGTCGACGACTGCGCCCTTCGAGTTTTTGATCTGCGAGACGATGGTGACGTGGACGGAGGAGAGATGCGTATTCGCGTCCTCATGGACACGGAGCTGGGCAACGGGGACCTGGACGGCAAGGGCTGCGGAGTTGCCGTCGGGCAGCTGGCCGAGATGCAGCACAGCGGTGCGGAAATCCAGGTCGGTGGGGAGATTTGGCTGGGTCAG
>DATGJK010000029.1:0-4405 GCA_035295245.1 Acidobacteriaceae bacterium | reverse complement strand
CATTGCCAGCGGTGTCGCGTGCGCATACATCGCAAGAGCATAGCTCCGGAAATCCATGAACCGGATCGACGAGGACCACACCGCATCCCGAAACTGCGCCCAGAACGTCAGAGCCATCGCCCCACCGATGCACAGCAGCCCCGGCGTAAACAGCGTCCAGTTGATCCGCTGGTTTTCCTCCGAAGTCTCCGGCTTCTCATCCACTTCTGCCGACTTATCCGTCGGCCCGGCATCCCCCAGGCCCACAAACACTCTCAGGCCCACGCGCCACACGGCTGCGCCGGTCAGAACGCCGGCGGCGATAAAGATCAACTCCGCCCATTGCGCATGAGAAGTGATCATCGTCTCGCCGGACTCGAGCGCAAATCCCGGAGCCGCCGCCAGTCCCAGGCCGCCCAGAAACCAGAGAAGCGCCGTCCATTTCAGGCTCCTGCCCTGGCCGAAGAGCGCCGGTTCGCTGATCGTCCGTAAGCGGTGCAGCATCACGCCCGCCACGAAAAACAGTCCCGACTTCACCAGCGCATGCGCGGTCAGATACACGAACAGCCCGGTGAGCGCATCCTTCGACCACAATCCAAACGCCATCGTCATCAGCCCCGTATGGCTCACCGTCGAAAACGCCAGCAGCCGCTTCAGGTGATGCTCGGCGAAGCACATCATCCCGCCCCACAGCGCCGAGAACCCGCCGAAGACGACAAAGATCCAGTGCATCGCGCTCCCATCCAGAGATCCCTGGAAAACCGTCGCATACACGCGCATCGCGCCGAAGAGTCCCAACTGCACCATCAGCCCGGAGAACAGCACGCACACCGGAGTCGGCGAAACGGCATGCGCGTCCGGCAGCCAGAAGTGAAACGGCACCGTGGCCGCCTTCACCAGAAATCCCGTTGTGATGAACACCAGAGCCGCCATCACCAGCCGGTCGTGCCGGCCCGTCAGCAGCAGCCCGATCTGCGCCAGATTCAGCGCGCCCGTCGCCGAGTAAAGGAGCCCAATGCCCGTCAGCACCATGAAGGCCGCCACGGTGTTCGTGACGGCAAAATTGAACGCACCCGCCAGCGGCGCCGGCTCGTCGGTTTTCAGTCCGCACAGCGCGAAGGCCGCCGTGCTCATCAGTTCGAAAAAGACAAACAGGTTGAAGATGTCCCCGGTCACCGAAAACCCGCACATCGCTCCGAGAAACACCAGCATCAGCGGGTGATACAGCCGCTCCCCGCTCTCCACATGCTTCCACGAGAAGACCAGCGCCAGAGACGTCAGCAGGGAAGCCAGCGCCGCCAAACCGCACCCCACCCCGTCCATGACGAAGCCAATGCCGATCGCCATATGCCCACGCGGAAACCAGTTGCCGAACCAATAGACCTCGGTGCGATGCAGCGCATGCAGCGTCCACAGCCCGGCCACAACGAAATTGAACAGCGCCGTCAGGATCGACGCCAGGTCGGTGATCCATCGTGGAAGCAAATTGCGAATCGCAGAGATCGTCGCCGCAACGGCGAGCGGCACAGCGACGAGGAGGGCAGAGGAGAGCATCGGCGCGGTTCAGCCTCGCATGTAACGCAGATCTTCCGGCTTTGTGGTGCCGCCCTTCTCGTGGGCTTTCACCACCATCGCCAGCAGCAGAGCGATCACCGTGGCTTCCACTACGACATCGGTCAGCATCAGCGCCTGCACAATCGGATCAACCGTCACCACGCCCGGCGAGATATCCGCAAAAATCGGCGCGTAGCCGCCCTTTCTGAATCCGATCGCCAGCAGCAGCACATACGTTGACGTCTGCAGAATCGTCAGGCTGATCACCATGTGCACCAGATGGCGGCTGCGCACGATGCCATACATCCCGCACAGAAAAACCCACGCCGCGACGTAATACGGATAGTGCGCCAGCACCGTCAGCCCTCCTCCTTCTTCTCGCGCTCCAGAATTTCGCGCAGATATTCATACGTGACGAGGATGAAAGCCGCCGTGACCTCAACTCCCACACACGTGCTGATCACCGCAATGGTGCCCGACGAGAACACGTCGCCCGTTTTCCCGAGCGGGATCACGTTGGTCAGGAATGGCGCCCCGATCAGCAGCGCCACGAACCCGACAATCGCGTACAGCGCCGCCCCGAACCCCTCGAAGAATTCCACGATCGGATGCGACACAATCCTGGTGAAGGCCTCCGTGTTCTCGGCGATGTAGAGCAGCATGGGAGCCGCCGCGATGATCACGCCGCCCTGGAATCCGCCGCCCGGCGTTAACTGCCCGTGCGTCGCGATATAGATGCCGAACAGTACGGAGAAGCCAAACAGCGCCGTCGTAAACACCTGCACGGCCTCGCTCAGTGCGGCGCTATCCCGGAACGATGCCGGATTCTCCTGGCTCTCCTCCTTCTCCTTCTTCCCTCCCTTTTGCGGACGCAGCAGCAGCATCACGCCCGTTACCGCGCTGAACAGGATGAACTCCTCTCCCAGCGTGTCGAAACCGCGATAGTCATAGGTGATCGCGTTCACCGTGTCCGTGGCATGGCGCTCGAAGACCGCCAGACCGACGATCACGTCCCCGTACGGCCCGCGGTACACTCCCCACGGCGGCATATTGCCCGCGCCCGCGCAGTAGATCGCCCCCACGCCCAGCGCGCTCGCGAAAAACAGCAGCAGGCGAAAGCGGCGGTTCATTTCCTCTTCTCCTCTTTGTGCCGCTTCAACTCCTCCCGATGCTTCATGCGCGTGATCGCCAGCATCACCATCAGCGGCAGCGCAATCGCCCCCACGGTGACCTGCGACAGCGCCACATCCGGCGACTGAAAGACGAAGAACATCAGCGCGAAGAGAAGCCCGTAGAAGCTGAGAGCGATCACCTGGTTCGTCACGTCGTCGGTGCGGACGATCGCCAACGCGCTCACCGCGATCAGCGCCAGAAGCCCGATGCCCAGGATCATCATGAGGGTGGCCGGCCTCCCAGGAACTCCACCTCCGGATCGTTCGGATCCGGCTGCCAGTGTCCTTTCTCCCGCTGCCGGAACGCCCGCGCCGCCGCATGCGTTCCCACCGAATTGGAGGCGAGCAGCACCAGCAGGATGATCCCCGACTTCCACGCGGCCGGGCTCCATCCTGTCTGGATGAACATCGCCACCGTCAGCGCGCCCATCCCCAGGATCGCGGGATACGACAGGTAATGCAGCGCCTGAAATGGATCCCGCATGCGCACCATGCCCAGCACTCCGAGCCAGCATGCGATCGCTGTGATTCCCAACAGGACATCCACTGCAATCGCATGCGCCGTCACAGGTGCTTCTCCAGAAAACGCGCAAACACCACGCCCGCGCCAAAGGACAAAATGGCCAGCGTCAGCGGAATATCGACGAACGGCAGTCGTCCGTATCCAATGGTCAACAGCACCAGCGCGATCGTCACTACGATTCCGGTCATCTCCAGACCGACCAGCCGCTTCTCGGCCGAACCGTGCAGACACGTCCATGCGCACGGAATCAGGCAGGCTCCCGTCACTGAAGCGGTCAGGACCCACGGATTCATTCGCCGCTCCCCGCGCCCAGCCGTTGTGTCATGATCGGCACGCTGCTCTCGCTCACCTGATGGAAGAGCATCCGGCCGCGCTCGCGATCGATGCCGACGATGATGAAGTTCGGCGCCACGGTGGTGTATGCGACCGCCAGACTGCGCAGCGCAATATCATGCCCATCGTCGCCGTTTGGATACCAGGGCGCTGCGCGGAACAGCGACTCTGCCCGCTTACCCACCAGATCCTTCGCCAGAACCCAGGCAATTTCCGCAATTCCACTCACGATGTACCAGGGCAGCCGCCATAACTGCATCAGATCCCGCAGCGTCGGCCGGAATCGGATGGGCAGCCGCCGGATCGAGAAAAACGCGAACGCGACTGACAGGATCACGGCCGGAATCCCGACGTACAGATCGTCCGGCTGGAGATCGGCGATAAACGCCAGCCAGAAAACTGCGAGCGCAATCGTTAGAAACACAACCTGCCCGGTCATGCGCGCGCGGTCGCTCATGCGCGGTTGGAAGGCGAGCAGTTCAGCTCAGGATGCCTGCCAGAGCACGCCGCATGCTGTGCGCGTCAGTATCCGGCGTGGTGCAGCGCGAACACCACAGCCGACGCCACGAGGCAATAAATCCCGAAGTAGTACCAGCGCCCGCGCTCCAGCCACGCGCTCAGCCACCGGAGCGCCACCAGCCCCGCAAGGAACGAAAACACCGCACCCAGCAAACTCGGTAACGCTGCCGCTGCGAAACCGCTGTGGTCGACATGATGCAGTCGCATCGCTTCGCGCGCCACCACCGGCGGCGTGAGGATCACTGCCAGCGCAAAGCTGAACGCCTCGACACGCCGCTTGCGGATCCCCTGCAGCATGCCCACCGAAATCGTCGCCCCCGACCGC
>DATGJK010000028.1:0-12053 GCA_035295245.1 Acidobacteriaceae bacterium | reverse complement strand
CCCTCCAGCGCGCGCTTCATCGTCCGGAACAGCACCACCGAGAACAGTTGCCGGTACGCGAACCGCTGCAGCCAGATGTGGAACAGCAGCCATCCGTCGCCGCGATTCGCCGGATGCCGCCGTTCCAGGCTGAACGCCAGCACCGACGTGACAAAATCGATGATCAGAAACGCCAGGAAATACGAGACAAGCTTCTCGAAGCTTGCCGGGTTCGCCGCCTCCGGATGGAAGTGCCGGTCCAGCAGGAACTGGATCACGCCTATCGCGAAAATCATATCGATGAACGGCGAAACCAGCGGCAGCAGGATCTGGAAGATCAGAATGTTCGGCAGTGCAAAGAACCCCATCGCCGGGTTCGTTCTCGCCGCCGCGCGATGCTTGAACACTGCCTGCAGGATGCCGAAGGACCACCGGAAGCGCTGCCGCATCAGCGCCCGCGCGGTTGCCGGAGCCTCAGTGAACGCCAGCGCGCGATCCTCATAGATCACCTTGTACTGTTGCTCGAGCAGGTTCATCGTCAGGTCGGCATCTTCGGCCACCGTGTTTACGGGATAGCAGCCGCCGCGCTTTACAGCGTTTGTCCGCCAGGCGCCAATCGCGCCCGGCACGACCGTCACCACGTTGAACAGGTCCATCGCGCGGCGCTCGAAATTCTGGCTCGTGATGTACTCCAGCGCCTGCCACTGCGTCCACAAGTTGACCCGGTTGCCAACCTTGGCATTGCCTGCCACCGCCCCCACCCGCGGATCGGCAAAATGGCACACGAGCTTCGAAATCGCATCGCCTGCAATCACCGTGTCGGCATCGATCCCGACGTAGATCTCCTCATCCACATGATCCAGCCCGTAGTTCAGCGCCTCCGCTTTCCCGGCATTCTGCTTCGTCAGCACCGTCAGCTGCCGCGCCGCAATCTCATCGGCAAAGGCCTCGCGCGCTACCTCGAATGTACGATCCGTCGATCCGTCGTCGATGACGATGACGCGGATGTTCTTGTAGTCCGACTGCAGTACGGATTTGATCGTGCGAACGATCACCAGTTCCTCGTTGTATGCCGGCACCAGCACCGCCACGCGCGGCCTGTAGTCGCCCTCCGGAACCCGGCGTTTGCGGAAGCGGTCGATGAGCGCGAAGATTCCGATCAGTACCAGCCGCCCGCTCATCAGCACATCGCCAATGAAGAAGAGGTCCACGACGAGGTGGGCAAAGATCCCAATGAAGAAGAACGCCACCCAGTCCACGCGCGCCTGCCACCGCATGCTGGGTGGGATGGGAGGCATCACCTCGGCCCGCGTTTTACCCATCAGTTCGCTTACCGGAACGAACTCATAACCCTTCGCCCGCAGCGTCTTGATCAGGACCGGCAGCGCCGCGACGGTCGCCGCCCGGTTGCCGCCGCCATCGTGCATCAGGATGATGCTGCCGCGCATCCAGGGCAGCGACTGCATCTGCTTCATCTGCTCCAGAACGCTGGTCGTGATCTCCTGCGGGGTTTTGCGCGGATGTTCGTTCCAGTCATCGGTATCGATCTTGTCCCCGATGATCGTGTAGCCCATCTGCTGGATGCGATACGCCGGCCCCGCCTCATCGGTCGTATCCGGCTCCTGGTCGATGGAGTAAGGCGGCCGGAAGAACAGAGGCTGAATCCCCAGTTCCGCTGCAAACAGCCGCTCCGTCCCGTTGAGCTCCCATTCCAGCTGCCGCTGCGAAATTTCGCTCACGTCAGGATGCGTGAAGGTGTGGTTGCCGATCTCATGCCCTTCGCGGATGTAGCGCTTCAGCAGCCCCGTGTTCTCTTCGGCCTCCTCGCCGATCACCATGAAAGCGCCTTGCACGTTGTATTGCTTCAGCACGTCCAGGATCTTGGGCGTCCATACCGGATCGGGTCCGTCATCGAAGCTCAGCGCCACCTTTTTCGGCTGGTAGCCGTACTGCTCGATCGTGTACGAGCGCGGCAGTTCCGTCATGTCCTCGTCGGTAACGGTGAAGTTGTCCGCGTCCATCTGGATCGTGCGCGCGCCCACCTGCGGCTTCGAAACAATCCGCAAAATGTCGCCCTCGCCTTCGGGGTCCACGTTTTCTCCCGGCGGCACGACCCGCAGTTGTTGCGGTGCATCCTTTGCGCTGGGCCGATCCCACACCTTCCAGATGGAGGGATCCTCCTTGCCCAGCACCCACAGCGCGAACGTCCGCAGCCCCATCTGCCGCCCGGCGCGCATCTCGTTCAGCGCCGTCACGCCGTCCAGGAACCACACCTCATGCCGCAGGTGGGCGTCCTCGTCGTCGTAGGCGAAGTGCGGATTCAGCTCGTCGCCTTCCAGATGCACGTCCGCCCCGGCGTCCGCTGCTCGCTGCCAGGCATCCTGCACCGTCAGGTCGTCGACATCGACCACCTTGTCTGAGGCCTTTTTCCCCTTTTCCGGAAGCGGCAATGCCCAGTCATACCCGTAGTTCCCGATCCCGCAGATGATCTTGTCCTTTGGCACCACCTTCAGGACGCGCGTCAGATTTGCCTCGAACCATGGCTCGCTGGCCACCGGACCGGCGTCGCTGGTTTCTTCGTGCTCGTCGTAATTCATCAGGATGATGCCGTCGCTGTTCCGGGCCACATCCTTCAGATACGCGTCCGGGGCGCTTGACTGCACGTTGACGTAAACCCGCAGGTTCTTCTCGCGAAAATCCTGGTGCAGCTCCCCGATCCATTCGGTGTAGAGTTTCAGGTCCTTCTTCGGGATCGATTCGAAATCCAGGCAGATGCCACCGTATGTCGGATTGGCCCAGAGAAATTTGTCGAGTTCCAGATGCAGCCGCTCGCGGGCTTCCTTGCTCTCCAGCATCTGCCCGATGACATCGCCGTTCCACTCCGCCGTCAGCGCGTTGTAATCGTTCAGCATCGGGAACACATCGGTCTCCGCCTTCGCAGCATCGATCGTGGTCTTCACCCGGTTCTGCGGATCGACGCCGTGAACTCCTGCCGCATCCACAACGCTGTACAACTGGACAGGGAAGAGCGGTGTCGCGGCCACCAGATTGCCGTCCGGCTTCACCACGTGCAGCCAGTCCGGGAACAGCATGTCAATTTGGTGGATATGCGCTTTCAGCGACGAGTAGTTCGCCTCGTCGTTCTCATAGAATGCCGCCCGCAGACCCTCGTCCTGGTTCAGTTCCACGTCTCCCGCACGTTTGTGGGTCTTCCGGCGGGACGGAAGCGCCAGGGCAGCCCTCCTCGCCAGTTCGGGCTGCCGCTCTTTCAGCGCGCGGTAGTTCCTTTTTTGCGTCGGCAGCAGCAGCTCCGGCAGCGTCTGCCGCGAGAAAACGCTGAAAACAAAACCGGCCAGAATCACCGACAACGTAACCAGCGACACATCCACGACGCGCCGAAGAATCTTGCGCCGCCGTTGCCGGGGATCGTAGAAGACCTGCTTGACCATTCGAAGCTACAGAAATGCGGGTTCCGTGGCCCGACCTGAGACGCCACGCGCCCTAACCCTCAATCGTACGATACCGTCCCAATCTCCCGCCTGGTGCTCGCCATGCCGCGAGCAGCTCCTTGCTAAACGCTCCTCGCTAACCGCTTCACCGCTGACCGCTCCAACGCTAACCGCCGCCGTTTCTCGCTACCGGCTACAGCCTACCGGCTGCTTTAATACCTTCAGTGTTCCCGCCTCGCACCAGAAACTACGGGCTGGTCGCCCTCGCGCTCCTCGCCGGAGCCGCGCTGCGCCTCTGGTTCATCCATGAATATCCAGTCGTCGAAGGAGACACCTTCCTCTACGGCGACATCGCCAAAAACTGGATGCTTCACGGCATCTACGGTCTTTCGGACGCCGGCGATATCCACCCCACGCTGATCCGCCTCCCCGGCTACCCTCTCTTCCTGATCCTTTGTTTCCGCCTTTTCGGCCTGGAGCACTACACAGCGGTCATGTACTTGCAGACCGCCATCGACCTGGCCACCTGTCTGGTCATCGCGGCTTTCGCCCGGCGCATCTGGAACACGCGCGCCGCGTGGGCTGCGCTGTGGCTTGCCGTGCTCTGTCCATTCACCGCCAACTACGCCGCCGCGCCCTTGTCCGAGACTCTGGAGCTGTTCTGCACCGCCCTGGGCTTCTATGCCTTCGTTCGGATGCTCGAAACGCCCCTGGCTTCCTGGTGCATCACGCTCGTCCTTGCGTGGAGCTACGCCGCACTCCTTCGTCCCGATGGTGCGCTGCTCGCCGTCGCCCTCTGTCCCGCGCTCGTGCTTTGTGGGCGGCAGCGTCTGGGTGCCGCTCGCATGACACGGTGGGCTGCAGTGGCCGCGTTCCTTTCAGTTCTGCCCTTCGTCGCCTGGACCATCCGCAACGAGCGCACCTTCCACGTTTTTCAGCCGCTCGCTCCCCGCTATGCTGTGGATCCCGGCGAGAGTCCAAACCGCGGCTTCAATCGCTGGACGAAAACCATCTGCGTCGATCTCGCCTGCACCTCCGACGTCTACTGGAATGCCAACGACGACGTCATCGACATCGGCAAGCTCCCGGCACGCGCCTTCGATTCGCCCGCCCAGTACCAGCAAACGCGGCAGCTCCTCGTCGAATACAACCGCACCACCACGCTTACTCCTCAACTCGACGCTGCCTTTGGCGCCCTCGCCGCTCAGCGCATCCACGATCATCCGTTCCGCTGCTACGTCCTTCTGCCTCTCGCGCGACTTGCGGACATGTGGCTTCGTCCCCGTACCGAGAATCTCTGGATCGAGCTGCGCTGGTGGCAGTTCAACCGGCACGAATCCGAAACGGAGTTCTCCTTCGCCTACGCAGCGCTGAATTGTGCGTATCTGGTTGCGGCGCTGATTGGATACCTGAAGCGTCCGCCCTGGCGCGGAGCCATCCTGGCCTTTGTGCTCCTGCGCTGCGCGCTGCTCCTCACGCTGGAAGCGCCGGAGCCGCGCTACACCCTGGAGTGCTTCCCGCCGCTCATCGCGCTCGCCGCCATTGCCTTCGCCGGCCGGCGGATAAATACCGTGTCTGCAGAGACCTCGCGTCCGTCCCACGTCACCGAAGCCTGATCGCTGAACGCGGATGTCTACACCCTAACCCCTACACCCTTCAGCTACACATCCCCTTCATCCAGCCGTAACGCCGTGATCTGGATGTGCCCCGCGCAAATCGTCATTGGCTGTGCGATGCCGAACGTCCGCTCCGTTCCCGGTGCCGTGACGACGATCTTCGACACGGCCGAGCAGTTCGGACCCGTGGTCCATGCCACCTGGAACGCGGCCACTTCATGCGGCAGCAGCATCACCTCAGGAGTCGGCTCGCCCGGTCCTCCGGGCACGTTGTGCGAAAGCTCGGCAACAACCTTCTCCGGCGTCACCCGTTCGATTGTGATTTTGCCAATGCTTGCGCCCTGCGAATCCAGCAGCGCAATCCCGGGATAGCCGCCCAGTTTGCACGGCGTGGCGCCACGGTTCATGAACGCCAGCTTGGCAGAACGAAAGCTCCCGTTCCCATCGCCGGCAATTTCCTCCACGGAGAGCACTTCGGGATCGCAGGGTCCGGCATGGCTGGTGTCCATCGCCGCCGCGCGCGGAATCAGCCTTGGCCCGCCGTGCGCCACCAGATAGGGCGCATTCGGATTCGGGTGCATCGCAGCGTCATCCGGCGCAATGCTCGACGCCGCAACCGTCTTCACCCGGCCGGCACGGGAACCCGCGCACCCCAGGCACAGCGTCAGGCCAATGCCCGCGCAAACCACTGCAGCGATGCGTCTGGGTGTCACGACAACGGATCCTTTCCGGTCGTTCGGTGACCATAGGATGGCACGAAACATGCCGCTGTTGCATCCACAGCGCCAAAGGTTGCCCATGGCAGCGATTTAGAATCGTCTCATGAAACCCCTGCAGGGTCAGGCGGCGGTCGTCACCGGCGCAGCCAAACGAATCGGCCGCGCGCTCGCCCTGTCGCTGGCCGAAGCCGGCGCGGACGTCGCCATCACCTACCTCGAATCAGAGGCAGACGCCCGCCAGACAGTCGCCGACCTCGAATCCCATGGCATTAAGGCGGTCGCGCTGCGGATGGATGTACGTGACCCCGAGGAAGTGCGGAAGGGCATCGAAACCGCCGCCCGCCGATTCGGTCGTCTCGACATCCTCGTCAATAACGCCGGCCGCTACGAAACCGCCGCCCTCGAAAGCATTACCGTCGAGCAGTGGGACGCGATGTTCGACACGAATACACGCGGCCCTTTCCTCGCCTCCCAGGCCGCCTATCCCTATCTCAAGTCGACGCGCGGCCGCATCATCAATATCGGATCGCTTGGCGGCCTGCATCCCTGGCCTACGCACGGCCATTACTGCACCTCAAAGGCTGCTCTCCACATGCTCACGCGCACCATGTCGCGTGCCTTCGCGCCGGAAATCAGCGTTAACTGCGTCGCCCCCGGGATGATCGTCAACGGCGAAGTCGGGCCGGAATACGAGCAGTTTGCCCGCCGCACACCCATGCAGCGCAATGGCACGGCGCAGGATGTCGCCGCCGCGGTCCTCTTCTTCGCCACCGGGCCGCACTTCATCACCGGACAGATTCTCTCAGTTGATGGTGGTCTGGGTTTGTAGTCTTATCGGCCAAACAGCCGGGAAAAGAATCCGCCGCGCTGTCCGATCTCGTCTTCGTAGACGTAGACGCCCTCGGGCTCCGGCTGAGGCGGCAGTTCATTATTTTCAAAAGCCGCTCGCGGATTCGTCACGCACAACCGGTGCGCAGTCTCTTCCCCCAGGCGCTTCGCAACCGCTTGATAAGCCGCGCTTAGGTTCGGCGGGCGCCCTTGCAGGTTGTGTGCATCCGTGGCGATGAAGTGCACCCAGTTCTTCTCCAGCAGCTGCCACACCACGGCGTGCGCTTTCTTCCCGAAGCGGTCGCCCAGCGATGCCGCCGTCACCTGCACCAGGCATCCAGTTCGCATCCACTCCGCCATGCGCGCCGAATCCCGCTGCAGTAACGGATTGCGCTCCGGATGTGTGATGATCGGACGCATCCCCTTGACCGTGAATTCGTAGAAAGTGTTCCCAATGTTCTGCGGAATCATGAACTCCGCAAACTCAACCAGCAGATAGCGTCCGCCGTTGATCGTGTATTTCGTTGGGTGCTCGAGCGCATCCTCAATATTCTCGTAAGACAAATGGAAGTCGCAGCCCAGGCCCAGTTGCAAGCTGTCGCCCACGTGCTCCCGAATCGCCTTGATCCGCTCCCGGTTCTTTTCCGGATTGAACTCATACGCATGATTTGCGTGCGGCGTGCACACAATGTGCGTGATCCCGTCCGCAGCGGCCAGTTCCGCCTGCTGCACGGCCCCATCGAGGTCCCTGGGCCCGTCGTCAACTCCGAACAGCAGATGATGGTGGATATCGATCATGCTTTTTGGCTCAGAGTGCCCACCAATGATTCGAAAATCTTAAATCCGTCCGAGGACCCCAGCAGCGCCTCGCTCGAGCGGTCCGGATGCGGCATCATCCCCAGCACGTTCCGCCTCTCGCTCAGGATGCCCGCGATGTTCTCAAGCGATCCATTCGGATTTGCCTCCGCTGTAATCTCCCCGTCTGCCGTCGAATACCGGAAGGCAATGCGGTCCTGATCCTTCAGTTGCTGCAGCGTCGCCTCGTCGCAGAAGTAGTTGCCCTCCATGTGCCCAATCGGAATCTTCAGCACCTGGCGTTTGCGCAGCGTCTGCGTGAATGGGGAATCGTTGGTTTCGGTGCGCAAATACACCTGCCTGCACACGTACTGCAGCCCCGCATTCCTCCGCAGTGCGCCCGGCAGCAGTCCCGCCTCGCACAGGATCTGGAACCCATTGCAAATGCCCAGCACCAGGCCGCCCCTGTCCGCAAACTCCTTCACCGACTGCATCACCGGAGAGAACCGCGCGATCGCGCCCGTCCGCAGGTAATCGCCATACGCAAATCCGCCGGGGACCAGAATGGCATCGCAGCCCTGAAGGTCCGCTGAATCATGCCACAGATACGCAACCGGTTGATGCGCCAGCGCCGAAATCACGTTCCCGGTGTCCTGATCGCAATTCGACCCGGGAAAAACAATAACTCCAAATTTCATGATTCCCCTCTTCAGGTTAGCAGGTAATTACTTTCCACCTCGCCTGGCTGCTAACTGGCTTGCACGCTCACCTGCTGCCTTTCCAGCCACTCCCCCATCGCCTTCAGCGCCCGCTCGCACTGCATCCGGTGCCGCTCGCGCTTGTCTCGCACACGCCGCCGCGTCCCTTCGTCCAGCGGCTCCAGCAGATCGAACGTAATATTCGCCGGTTGAAACCGCTTCGGGTCCGCTTTCGTGATGTACTCCACCAGCGATCCCAGCGCCGTGCCTCGTGGAACCGGCTCGGGCGTTCGTCCCTGCGCTAACGCCGTCGCATACAGGCCCGCCAGCATGCCCGTTGCGATCGACTCCGTATATCCCTCCACGCCCGAAATCTGCCCCGCGAACAGAATCCCCGGATGTTCCCGCATCTGCAGCGTTGCCGTCAGCACTCTCGGTGCATTGATGTACGTATTCCGGTGGATCTGCCCGTACCGCAGGAACTTTGCGTTCTCCAGCCCCGGAATCATACGCAGAATCCGCGCCTGTTCCCCATACTTCATATGATTCTGAAAGCCCACCAGGTTATACGAGTCGGCCCGCAGATTCTCGCAGCGCAGCTGCACCACCGCCCACGGCATTTTCCCCGACCGCGGATCGCGCAATCCCACCGGCTTCATCGGGCCGAAGCGCAGCGTGTCCTTCCCGCGCCGCGCCAGCTCCTCAAGGGGCAGGCAGCCTTCAAAATATTCGAGCTTCTCCCATTCCTTGGCCTCAACGCTCTCTGCCGTCATCAGTGCCGTGTGAAATGCCTCGTACTCCGGCTCCGTCATCGGGCAGTTGATGTAATCGGCCGATCCCTTGTCATACCGCGCCGCCAGGTACACCTTCTCGCGGTCGATCGAATCGGCGTCCACAATCGGGCTGATCGAGTCGTAGAACGCCAGATGCTCGCTCCCGGTCAGCCGCGCAATTTCCTGCGACAGCGCCGACGAGGTCAGCGGCCCCGACGCCACAACCGTGAACCCGTCCTCCGGATCCAGCCGCGTCACCTCCTCGCGATGTACTCGGATCTTCGCTTCCGCCGCGATGCGCTCCCCAATGAGCCGCGAAAACTCCACCCGATCCACGGCCAGCGCATGCCCAGCGGGAACCGCGCTCGCGTCCGCGCAGGCCAGCAGCGCCGATCCCGCCCGCCGCATCTCCTGCTTCAGCAGCCAGGGCGCCGTGTTCTCGCTTTCCGACTTCAGGGAATTACTGCAGACCAGCTCGCCGAAGTCCTCTGTCTGGTGCGCGGGCGTCGTCTGCACCGGCCGCATCTCGTACAGATCGACCTTGACGCCCATCCGCGCGGCGGTCAGCGCAGCCTCCGGCCCTGCCAAACCGCCGCCGATCACCCGGATCCTCATACTGCCGCTTCGCTCGTCCGGATCTCATCGCTGTCGTTCATCCGTGCGACCCGCTCCAGCGCCTGGTCCACCAGCTGCATGCGTGTCCATTCCTCCAGCGGTTCCGCTCCCAGCGACTTGTAGAAATCGATGGCCGGCCGATTCCAGTCCAGGACATGCCAGAACAGCTTGGCGCAGCCCCGCTCCACCGCAATCGCTGCCACACGCGTCAGCAGCGCTTTGCCGATGCCTCGCCCACGAAACTGCGGACGCACAAACAGATCTTCCAGATGCACACACCGTCCCCGCCACGTCGAATAGACCGGGAAGTAGATCGCCAGCCCCGCCGGCTGCTCATCGACCTCTGCAATCAGGCACTCGAAATAGCGCTCGCCGCCGGCATCCGGGAAGCCGTCCCGAGCCAGTTGCTCCGCCCCAATCTTCACTGCGTCCGGCTCTCGTTCGTATTCCGCCAGCTCGCGGACCAGCGCGATCATCAGCTCAGCATCTTCTTGTTGCGCCTCACGAATTGTCACCATCTCTTCATTATAGAAACCTGATTTGCGGCAGCTTTTTCGTTCCCGGCCGCACCTCTGATGCTTTCTCCGACCGCTGCTTTGACTGGCTGATTCCTCTTCAATTGCCATTCATGACATTCCCCTTGTCTCCCACGGCCATTCGGCGCATCATGGTGGACAATTTTCCGCCCTGCGGAGCAGGGTGGCGCCGATCAGGCATTTGGCCGATCCCCGGGCCCGCTCTCCAACGCCGCCTCCTGGAGGAACTGCCTCCTGATCTGCGATTGCGAGGCGCCATGCAGCGCAACTTCAACCTCGGCCCCCGAAGCATGCTCGCCGCCGCCCTGATCGCCTGCGCAACTCCCGCTGGTCAACAGGCCCAGTCCCAAACGTCGCCCTCTGACCAACCCCGCCATGTCATCGTTAGCCCGGAGATGCGCGGTGACCTCGCCATGGCCCGGCAGCAGTACATCGATGCCATCGCCGCCTACCGCGAAGCGCCCGCCAACAACGCCGAAATCTGGAACAAGATCGGCCTCGCCTACCATCACCTCTTTGCCATGAACGAGGCCCGTCGCGATTACCTGCACGCCCTCAGGCTCCGTCCTCAATTTCCTGAGGCGCTCAATAACCTCGGCGCCATCTACTATGCCCATCGCTCCTACCGCAAAGCCGAGAAGTACTACCTCAAAGCCCTCGCGCTCGATCCCAAACAGCCCTCCATCTACAGCAACCTCGGAACCGCCTATTTTGCCGATCGCAAGGTCGACAAGGGCATGCAGGCCTACCGCACTGCCTTCGCGCTCGATCCCAACATCTTCTCGGATAACTCGCCTCAGCTCGTCGCCGAAACGCTGCCCGCGCGCGACCGCGCGAATCAGGACTTCTGCATCGCCAAGCTTCTCGCCCAGTCCGGGCATATCCCCCAGGCCATCGATTACCTGCGCAAAGCCCTCGATGAAGGTTTCGACGACCGCAGGGAGATCATGCAGGACCGGACCCTCGCCTCCCTGCGCACCACGCCGGAGTTCAGCCAACTCATGGCCGAAGAAAAACTCCGCTAAGTTCTTCGCGGCCTTCAGAAATCCTTAAGCTCCGGTTGTTATTCTCATCGGGAATGTTCGCGGATTCACCGGCACCGCACCGAGCGCGCTGGCTTGCCGGCGCTGTGTCGCTCCTCGTCTGTGCCGCCGCACCTGCCGTCCGCGCCCAGCAGCCCTTGCCTGCGGCGCCCCAGCCCACCGCCGCCCCGGCATCCGTTCCCGCCATCACCCTCTATCAGGCGATTGACGCGGCGGTCCGCAACGATCCGCAATATCGCAACGCCCTCGCCACCGCCGGCGGCGCGCGTCTCGATGCCGCGATCAGCCGCAGCGCTCTCCTGCCCAACGCTTCTGCGAACGGGATCTACACCTACACCCAGCCCAACGGCCTCTTCAATGAAGGAGCCGCGCCCGGCCTTCGCTCTCTGCCCGTTTTCGTCGCCAACGATTCCATTCACGAGTACTGGGCCCAGATCCTCGTCAACCAGAACATCAGCGCGGCGAGTGTCGCCGGGTTGCGCCGCGCTCGCGCGCTCTCCTCGCAGGCCACTGCCGATCTGGAATCCGCGCGCCGCGACCTCGTCTCCCGCGTCGTCGCCGCCTACTACGGCGTGCTCTCCACGGCTGAAAAGGCCGCCGTCGCCCAGCGCGCCAGCGACGAAGCCCAAAACTTCATGGACCTGACGCAGAAGCTCGAAGCGGGCAGGGAAGTCGCCCACGCCGATGTGGTCAAGGCCCAGCTGCAGTTGCAGCAGCGCCAGCGCGACCTCGCCGACGCTCAGCTGGCCGCTGACAAGGCCCGACTCGACCTCGGCGTCCTGCTCTTTCCCGATCCGCGCACGCCGTACAAGCTCGCCGATGAAGACCAGCAGGCCGCGCCGCTACCCGACCTGGCTGCCATCCAGGCCGCCGCGTCCCACAACAACCCCGACCTGCGCAGCGCGCTCGCCGCCTTGCACGCCGCACAAAGCGAAACGTCGGCTGCCTGGTTTGGCTATTTGCCTACGCTCGGCCTGAACTACACCTACGGCATCAACGCGC
>DATGJK010000027.1:0-2546 GCA_035295245.1 Acidobacteriaceae bacterium | reverse complement strand
TGCTCCTCCGTTTTGGTAGAGGAGTCTAACATATTCCGTGGACTAGATTTTCGGGGGCATATCACAAACAGTGCGCGCGTAAACCAGATGTGCTCCCCGTCGGGCGTGAATTATGGGCGGCTATCGTAGTCTGGGCCTGTCGTCAGTTCTCGTTGGTTGGACCCGTCACTGCGCATGAGCCAGATGTGCCCGCACAAACGGTCCTCACGGAGATAAGCAATCCATTTGCCATCAGGGGAGTATGTAGGGTCTCCTTCATACCCTGGTCCGGACGTTAGCCGCTGAACACGGGAGCCATTAAGGTCGCATTTGTAGATATTGCCGCGCCCGGTGCGGACGGAACAGTAAACGATACTGTTTCCGTCCGGCGACACGCCGAACGTCGAACCCTCCTTGCGCTCATATCGGCCGTGCACTCGTATGGGATAGTTGTAGCTTTGATCGCCCCAGTAAAACAGCGTGGCCAGCAATGCCACACCCAAGAAGGCACCGATCAGCACCCTCCACCACCGTCCGTTCCGCAGACGCGTTTTCCCGTCATGGTCGTCCACGCAATCCGCTCCTGCCCTCCTGCAACGCCGCGCCCGCCGCTCCTTCAGGACGCAAGCAGGCAGCGTTCTTATAACCAGTCCAGTTTCTTCTTGAAACTGGATGATTGATTCCCAGTCTCCGGGTTCTGTCCCCGGCCTTCCCGGCCCTACCCTATGCGATCCAACGTAAACATGTGGATGCCTCACGGGATAAAGTACGGCAACACGAACGCGACTCCCGGATTAGCGTCGTTCGCACATACGCTGCAAAAGACAGCGGCGACCTGCCCAGCGACGAACCTGCATACGGCGGTCTTGCAGTTCTTTAAGCAGGTCACCGCGTCAACAGACAGGTTACAATCGCACGCAAACTTGTTGACCGGGTCCGATGCTTCCTTCCAATTCTTAACACAGCAGTCGTGTCTGCAGCAGGCACGGTCGATGCAGTCCGCCCCTGGATTGCCGCGAGGGGCGTTCGGGACGTACGGCACTTTACCTCGGCAGTTGCCTACTATCCTGCCTTTGCCGCAGCAAATGTCACAGGCGAGTCCGCATAGTTCTCCCTTAACGCCCGGTCAATTGGGATCCCAAGGGTCCGGCTCCGCCGGAAGCGGCAGCGGAACGATAATTCGGCAGGAAATCGACGCGGTTGGTCCACGCATCGCCCCGGCACGCGTCCCACAGGGCGCTCAGCGCCGCCAGGAGCGCACCGTAATTGTTGGGGGCGATCGTTCTGTCGTCCGCAAAGACGACGGCTGCTTGGTCGGATCCGGCCTGGCCCCACTGAACGAGGATGGGCAGGATGGTCTTCTGGTCGTAGGTCTCGAGCGTCAGCGATTCCTGCGCGGCTGCGGCGAGAATGAGCTCGTCTCGCCGGGCTCTGTATGCGCCGCCATGCCAAGAGTGCACGCTGCGTACCGCGATATCCGGACGCTTCGCCGTGAGCTGCAGGCCAATCTCAGGTGACAGGTTTTCATCGAGGAGCAACGGCAGCATCAGCGCCCGGCTTCCGAGCGAGCATCCTCCGCGGAATCTGGCGCCTCGAATAGTCGGATGCCCGGCAGCAGCCGCTTCATCGCCTCGTACCCGACGTGGCTGCCGTCGACAGCACCTGCCGAGGTCACCCGACCCCCAGGCCGGCGAAGCGACCCATGAAGCCATTCGCCCGCCCCTTTCGTAGGTAGACCGTAAACTACCTGGGCGAGAGGCATCCGGAACCAGCTACCAGCTATCAGCTATCGGCTACTAAGTAGCTGCTCCGAGTCACTTCGTAGATCACGCGGAGGCATTGGTGTCCCGCAGGGACACGGGGCCATAGGCCGTACAGCGAAGGAATTCATTCCGTCGCCCGAGCGCTACGAACAGACTACGGGCGCCTCCTTAGCTACCAGGAACCAGGAACCGCAATCAAGGGAGAGATGCTTGGCCGGTCGCGATAAGGGCGCTGCAATCGAGGCGGCGCTGACGCTGGGGATGCTGCTGCTGGTCCTGTTCCCGGTGTGGGGGCTGGTCTACGCGGCGAAGATGCGCGCCGCCCCGCCGGCCGACGCGCTGATGGTGAACGAGGCGACCGCGCCGCAGTTTGCGAAGGCGCTGGAGATCGACCCGGAGATCGCGCAGCGGCTGGTCGATTGGCGCGGCCGGCATCACGGCTTCGAGAGCGTGGATTCGCTGCTGGACGTGCCGCTGTTCAACGAGGACGAGGCGGCGCGCGTGACCGCCGTCGCGACGGCGGGCCACGTGGACCTGCGGACTGCAACGCCACGCATTGCCGCCTCAGCGCTCGCGATCTCGCCGCCGATCGCGCATCGGCTGACAGCCTATCGCGACAGCCTGCTCCCATCGCCATTCGAGGGGCCGGGCGCCGGCGGACAGGCTCCCGCAAGACCTGGGAATGGGAGGCCGGGGCCGGGGGCCGTTGACGGGGGCCGAATGCCGGGGGCCGGGGGCCAGCAGGGCGGCGCTGGAGGCGCTGCCCCGGCAGGAACGGGGGCCGGAGGCCGGCAGGGCGGCGCT
>DATGJK010000026.1:0-5845 GCA_035295245.1 Acidobacteriaceae bacterium | reverse complement strand
ATCTCCGAGGTCGTAGGGCTGCAAGTCGGCGATATCGACTCCCATCGGATGCTGATCCGCATTCGCCAAGGCAAGGGGAAGAAGGACCGATACGCCATGCTCTCGCCGCGGCTGCTGGAAGTGCTCCGCGCCTGGTACCGGTCTTCTCGTATGTCGGGGCGTGCCGTCGCCGGTTCCTCACCTGCCGATTGGCTGTTTCCCGGCTATCGCAGGCACAAGCATATGAACGTCGGGTCGTTGCAGACTGCCTGCCGGGAGGCCGCGCAGATCGCCGGTCTGGCGAAACGCGTGACTGTCCATACGCTACGTCATAGCTTTGCCACCCACATGCTCGAAAACGGTACAGATACCCGCGTGATCCAGGCACTGCTGGGCCACAGCCGGATCGATACGACGGCGCGTTATGCGGCCGTTTCGCCCAACGCGATCGCCAAGGTCCGCAGTCCTCTGGACCGCATCGGCGAACCGGCCCGGCCCAAAGGCAAGCGTTCCGCAAAAACCGCCGGCTAGACATGCCTCCGCCAGCCCTGGAACTGGCCGACATCTTTCGACAACACGGCCCCGCCTACCGGCAGACGCATCGCTTGCCGCTGCATCAACACCGCTTGATGCATGCCATCGAAGCCTGTCGTACACCGGTCCTAGGCGGGGTGGTCGAATGGTGCGACCGCTGCCAATACAGCCATACCCGCTACCGGTCCTGTCGCAATCGCCACTGTCCCAAGTGCCAAGGGATCGCGCGCGCCAAGTGGCTGGAGCAACGCACCGCCGAACTGTTGCCGGTCGAGTACTTCCACGTGGTCTTCACACTCCCGGAGGAGATCGCCCGTATTGCTTTCTACAACAAGGAAGCCATTTACGCACTCCTCTTCCGCACCGTATCGGAAACGCTCCTGACGATTGCACGCGACCCCAAACACCTGGGCGCGGAGATCGGCTTCTTCGCCGTCCTTCATACCTGGGGGCAAAATCTTCACCTCCACCCGCACTTGCACTGCGTGGTCCCTGGCGGCGGAATCTCGCCGGACGGCCAGTGGGTGGCTTGCCGCCCCGGCTTCTTTCTGCCGGTGCGCGTACTCAGCCGGCTTTTCCGCCGCCTCTTCTTGGAGGCCCTGCTCCAAGCTCACGCGGAGGGTCACCTTCACTTCTTCGGCGACCTGGAAAAACTCGCCGATTCCGACTCCTTCCGCGGCTATCTCTCCCCGCTGGAAGACAAGGAGTGGGTGGTGTATGCCAAACCTCCCTTCGGAGGCCCTCGCCAGGTCCTGGAATATCTGGGCCGTTACACCCACCGCGTGGCCATCTCCAACCAACGACTGGTGGCCATGGAGGAAGGCAACGTCTCCTTTCGTTGGAAAGATTACCGCCATCCCCAGCGGCCAAAGGTAATGACTCTTTCCGCCGAGGAGTTCATCCGCCAGTTCCTGCTGCACGCCCTGCCGCGGGGATTTCAACGAATCCGCTACTGCGGACTGCTGGCGAACTGTCATCGTGCGGCGAAGCTGGAATTATGCCGCAGCCTGCTGGCGTCGCCGTGCGCCGATCTGCTGCCCTCGGCGCCGGAATCGGTCGTCGCCCGCCTCGCCCTACACCAGTGTCCGCGATGCGGCGTCGGAACGCTGCTCCGCCTGGAGGTTTGGCCCCCCTCTCATGGCCCGGTACCGCTGCGCGTGGATTCCTCATGACCCTGGCCTGCAAAAGCCAGCCTCCTTGCCGCGACTGCCCTGCGGGGCAGGATCGCGTCGAAGTGTGTCCGCCAACCGATTCTCACCGTCAAATTCCGAAGTGTACGCATGGTTTCGGCCGTCGAGCGCGCCATAGGGGCGCGCGGCCGGTAGAAAAACAGAACAGCCCTCAACTCCGCCAGTCAGAAATAGCCATCGACCTCCACCAAACGAGCAGCCCCATCCCCATAGCCCCGAAGCAAACCCCATTAAAGACCGACCCTCACGCTGCGGTTTAGTTCACCGGGCGGTTTACCCAGTTCCGCGGCGTTCAAATCTCGCGTCCTCCCCGGCATTTTGTCGCCGCGCAACTGAGTAAACCTTTTTCATTCACTTATGCGGCCAATCTGGGCCTATTTTTCGGGTTTGGTGGGTGAAGTGAGATTTTGGAATACTGAGCGAACACGGACCAATCGTCGTTGGAGGAGGTTTAGTGTGTTGTCGCCGCTGGCTGGATTCTGCTGACGAAAGAGATCCAGCAGGCGAATGGAAATGGAGAGTCGTTCGACAACAACTGCGGCGTCGACGGTAAGAGGATCGGCAAGCGTGAGGGGAGCCGGCAGGGGAATCAGATGGCGAGGTGTTTGGCGGGCCTGGTGGAATTCTCGTTGCAGATCTTTCTGTGTGATCTCGACGTAGCGGAGAGTCATATTCGCGGTGCGATGGCCCAACAACTTCATCAGAGCAGGCAGACTGACACCGGCGCGGAGCATGCTTGTGGCGAATGTATGACGCATCTGGTGCGGCACGATATGAGCGGAAATTCCGGACTGGCGAGCGGCGTCGCAGAGGGCCGCTCGCAACTGCTGGCAGAGCACTTTGGGGCCCTTGGGACGAGGCAGCAGAAACTCCGGCCCGGCGGCGGGTGGCAGAGTGCGCAGGAAACGTAGCCGCGCCATGAGGGTACAAACCTGCTCATCCACAGGTGTCCAGCGTTCGTTATGAAGTTTGCCCACCGGTACGTGCAAGGCCCATTGGTCGCCGCCCAGATGGCGCAGGCAGTCGGCGGCGAGATCGACGGTCTCACCGATCCGCATACCGGTTAATCGTGTCAACAGGAGAGAGGTCGAAAGCAGATCGTTGCGCGCGAGCAGTTCGATCTGCAGCCGGGAGTCATCTTCCGGGGTTAACGGGCGCGGCAAGACCTGATCGGGTCGCGGGATGTCTTCACCCAACAGCAACCCCGGCCGTGGCGGAAAGGCATGGTCGGCAAGCAGGTCAAAGAGCTTCCGCAAGTGGATCAGATGCGCCCCGCGCGAACCAGCCGAAAGCGGTTTGCCGGAATGGCTCACTCGCCGCGTCCATAAATATTCCAGCCAGCCGAGCACGTGCGGATCGCGCCTGAGTTGGTTGGGACGCCGGATATCAGGGAAGCTGGTGTGCAGATAAGTCATGAACAAGCGGACGGTGTGCTGATACTGGCGAACGGTAGCGGGCCGTAGCGTGGTGGCCAGCAACCGTACACGGGCGCGCAGCGCTTCTTCCAGCGGATGGGGAGGAGTTCTCATGCCAAAGGTGGTTGTTTTAGTTTGGCGATCTGTTGGACAGCGCGGGTGTATTCGGCGAACACATCCTGCGGAGTCAGCTGGATGTAGAGCAGGGTGGTGTGGATGTGGGCGTGCCCCATCAGGCGCTGGAGAGCGGGCAGGCTGACACCGGCGCGAATCATATCGCTTCCGAAGGTATGCCGAAAGCGATGAGGGTTGGCAGGCTGGACGCCGCTGGTGGCGCGGTGGTGGCGGAACAAAGAACGCAGCCCGGCAGGCTTCAGGGCACTGCCGCGAGCGCGCCCTTTCAGGCAAACAAACACCTCCGGCGCATTGGTGAGGGGACGTTCGGTCTTCAGATAGCACTGTAGAATCCGGATGGTTTCCGGAGGAAGAGGCAGCATCCGTACACGCGATCCCTTGCCGTGAACGCGAATCAGTGCCTCGCCGAACAGCAGGTCTTCCAGTTGGAGCGCCAACACCTCGCGTGAACGCAAGCCGTTGAGCAGCATCAAAGCCACTAGGGCCAGATCGCGCGCGGTGCGGAAGCTCGACCAGAAGCACGCCACCTGCTCGACAGATAACGGCACAATCACCCGTTGGGGCACTTTCAGCTTGAGATCGGCGGGAGCGCTCGCCACGCGCCCCCGTCCGTAGCCGAGAGGCGAGCGGCGATACCAGGAGCGTTGGATCAGATACGGGGCGTGGGGCATGTCCTGGTGGAAGTAGAAGTGGAACAGGCGACGCAGCAGGAAGGCGCGGCGGTTAATGTTCTCCGGAGCTGGTTTGGGCTGCTCGTTGAGTTGGTCGCGCACATAATCCACCAGCGTGGATTCGGTGAACTGCTCGGCTTGGAACTGCATCACATCGACTCCCGGTCTGCGGGACCACCAACGCACGAAATGGAGCAACGTGTAGGCGTAGGAACAGAGCGATAGAACTTGTAACCCGCGCACGCGCTGGATATCCAGAAAACGATTGGCCCATTCGATCTCACGGCCCTGCTCGTCCACCAGGCGGACGGGAGAACTACTGGCGGGAAGGTCATCGCGCTTGACGGCATGGAAAGTCATGGACGCGCCCCCTCCAAACAGTGCCGGAAGTCAGCGGCACTGGCGCCTGAGGCGAAGAAACTGGCCGGATCATGACCCTCCGGCAACTCGACACGCAGAGCTTCCACGCCGGCATGGCGCAGTTGAATGCTGAGGCAACGGGCCGCTCTCTGGCCGCTGCCATTGCGGTCGGAATCAAAACAGATATAGATCGTGCGCGAGCCGGCCTGACAAAGCTCGGCAAGCTGCCAATGATTGAGGTGCGATCCCAACGTCGCGACCGCGTCGGCAAAGCCGGCCTGCCACAAAGCCGCCACATCGAACAGGCCCTCCACCAGCTGGACACGTGGAGAGCCTGCGGTCTGCGCCCAACCATAAAGTCCCCCTTTGGACCCTGGCAGGAAACGGTGCCGGCAGATGGCATTTCCCAAGGATCGGCCATACAGAGTCCCGGCCTGCTCGATCGGAAAGGTGAGACAGCGAAAGAAGGTATCGCGCCCGCGTTCATCCATCAGACCGCTGGCCAGCAAGGTCTGCCGGCTGTACCCGCGCCGGGCCAGGTAACCGCGCAAACAGGCGCCAGGCGCGTAGCCTATGCGCATTCGTTCGATGACGGCGCGGTCGTGGATGCCGCGAGCAGCCAGATAGGTGAGCGCCTGCTCGCAGCGTGCCAGTTGCCGTTGATAGAAACGGTAGGTGTGCTCCAGCAACAGTTCTGCAGTGGCAAAGTCGCTGCCCGGATGCGGATAGTCATCCAGCAGGTAAATCAAGCGGGCCAGTCCGCCTCCACAACCGCAGCCATGGCAGTAGAACACCTGTTTGCGCCGGTTCACATAAAACGACGGATGGTGTTCCTGGTGGAGCGGGCATAATCCGGCAACCTCGTCGCCGCCGCGGTCGCGAACGATCTTCCATCCCCGTTGTTTTAGGTAATCCAGCAGCGAGATCCGCGGCTGGGGCACGTCAATGTCGGGATCCATCATGGTGAGATTGGCTCCGTCAGCAGAATACGGCTGGCGGCGCGCCAATCCCAGGCGAACAAGGTGGGCAGGGCAGCGAAGAAGCGCAGACTTTCGATACGCCGCCAGAACCATCGCCGGACGGTGGAGGGGTCGGCTATGCGATCGGGATCGCGGCAATGCGGCGCGGCCTGTTCGACAGGCAATGCTTGGCTGAGGTGTTCGAGCGCTTGTTGGCGGGCTACCAGGCTGTATGCCGCGCCTGGCACACACCAGGCGGGCAGTACGGTCAGCGTGCGGCCACAAACCTTGCACCTGCCGCGGCGCAGCAGAATCCAATCATGCAAGCCGTCATGCGCCTGTCTGCGACGCCGCCCGTGGCCGACAATAGCGGTCTGGCCGCAAGCCGGACACTGCCTGGGCAGCCAATCGGCGTCATACTCGCCGGGCTTGCATCCATCGCCGGAACGTGGGATAAAGACGATCACGGGTGCGAAGGCATTGCCCCGGAATCGCTACCCGCCAAGGCACATGACTCCGCGGCCCCGCCTTCGCTCCTAAGTATCAGAATTTACGCTGAAAAAGAATCCCACCCTGCACTTCCTGCGATTGGCCGCTTAACA
>DATGJK010000025.1:0-11556 GCA_035295245.1 Acidobacteriaceae bacterium | reverse complement strand
ATCCTCTCGATCTACTTCGAGCCCGGCAAGCCGCCCGACTTCGACCACTTCGCCGGCGCCTTTGGTTGGGTTGAAGCGCAGCCCTGAACAGAGCCTGCGGCGCGGCCTTATTCCTTCCACTTGATATTGCAGCCGATGCTCGGATACTGATCCGTACTGATGGACTTGCCGGCAACCAGGGCATCGAGCGCAGAGCGCAGATCCCCGCCGGTGACGGGAACGCCATTGCCGGGACGGCTGCCATCGAGTTGGCCGCGATACACAAGCTTCTGAGCGTTGTCGAAAAGGAAGAAGTCCGGCGTGCAGGTAGCGTCGTAGGCGCGGGCTACGTCCTGCGACTCGTCGTACAGGTAAGGGAAAGTGAATCCGAGTTGCTTCGCCTGCCTCGCGAGATTCGGCGGAGCGTCATCGGGATAATTCTCGGCGTCGTTGCTGCTGATCGCTGCAATGCCGACACCGGATTTCTCGTAATCTTTGCCGATGCGCGCGAGCTCTTTCTCTACATGCTTCACGAACGGGCAGTGTGCGCAGATGAACATCACCAGCAGACCTTTCGGTCCCCTCAGCGATTCGATGGAGTGTTTTCTGCCGTCGCGAACGTCGGGCAGGCTGAAGGGGGGCGCCTGCGTACCCAGCTCAAGCATGGCCGATTCGGTGCGTGCCATAACCAATCCTCCGCTGATCTCAGATTAACTGAGGCTGCAGGTGGACGCAGGCTGGCACAAATGCGCGCGAAATGAAGAGCCGCCCGGGTTCGCCGGGCGGCTCGGTGCCGGGGCCTGAACTACTGGGGCTGCACGGATGGCGCGCTCTCGCCACCCTGCCGCTGCTGCATTCGCTCCTGCATGCGTTGCTGCATCGCTTCGAATTTCTGCTTCTGCTGATCGTTCAGCACAGCTTCGATTTTGGCGGTGCTGTCGCTGCGGATGGCCTGCACTTTGCTGTGCCGGTCTTCGCGCGAGAGCGATTGGTCCTGGAAGAGCGCCTGCATTTTTTGCTGACGGTCTTCGAGGATCGGCTTGATTTGGTTCTGCTGGTCCGCGCTGAGATCCAGTGCGCGGGTAAGGTGCTGCAGTTGCGCGTCCGGATTCATCCGGCCGTGGCCGCCGCCCCAGTGACCCTGTTGCTGCCCATCATTGGTTTGGGCATAAATAGCGGATGTGGCGCCAAGCGCCAGGAATCCGCTGAGTGCAAGTGCTGCAAGTTTGCTTCGCATACTCCGTTTTCTCCCTGTTGAATCATCGAACCCGTCCCGCGTGCGGCTGTTGCGTTCTTCGCGTCCATTCTTTGCGCCCGGTGAGGATCAGGTCCGTCTGAACTCACGCGAACAGACGAGAACTCGCGTGCGCGAGATGCAGCAAGGGAAGGAATATTTTCAGTGCGAGTTGGCGGCCTGCGCTGAGCTGTGCGGTGGCATAGGCACCGGCGCGGAGCGCAGTCCACACTCGAGCAGATCAGGGACGTGCTGCCCATCGCCCGGAAGCCACGCGTATGCGAACACGGCCTGATAATCCTGTTCGCCGGGATAATTACACAGAGGGCAGCTGGGCCGATAGGCGATAGCGTCGTTATGCAGCATGGGCTCTGTCCACTGACGCGAGCCATGCGCGGGGACGACGAAGTAGTGCTCATCCTCCGATGAACTCTCGGAGCGGAACGCGAACATCGGTCCGTGTGCGCGCAGAGCATCGACGAGGGCGCCGCCGCGTCCGGCAGATGCCCGCCACATCCAGTGATTCCCCACACGCGCATACCAGTGCGCGCTGGAAGGAACAGGTTCGGCGAGTCGAATGGGATGTGCGGTGCGATTCTCGATGTGGAAGAGAAAACCAGGTCCCTCGCCCGGCGCAGCCTCGGCCAGATAGCTCGCCGACAGCGTAATGCTGGTGCAGGGCTGAACCCGGCTCTTCGCTGGGGGCTCCGACTTGCCGGCCGCGCAGAGGACGAGCAGCGCAAGCAGAGGCAGCACGGGCCGAGCTTTGAAGACGCGGTGAAGTGCGGACATTGTTGAATGCGGGTAGAGAAAATTCAGATCAGAAGATCAATGGCCTGCTGGTCAAATACTAGCTTCGGCCGAGCGCGTCCAGATCAATGGATTCGTACTCTTTGCGTTCAATGCCGGCGCGGATCTGCTTCGGCGTCCAGCCCTGTTTCATCTTTTGATACGCGTAGGCGCCTTCCTGTGCGCAGGTAGAGCAGATGGCGCCATGAGTTCCTTCGAAGCAACTGTGAAGACTGGTGTGGCCGAGAGCGCGATCGCAGCGGCAATAGCAGGGGAGTTGATAGAGTACGCCCGGCACCTGCGCGGCTTCGTGGTAGACCTCGACCTGCCATTTCTCGCGGAAAAACGGGCCGCTAAGCTGGTTTCCGGAGAGAATCGGCGGCAGTGCCTGGCCTGAGGCTGGAGCTTCGGGATGGTATGCCGGAATGTCGGATTGCGGGTCCGTCCACTGGGCATGCACGGCTTGACTCGCCAGCATGCTGGCCGGAATGGAATACACGGCAATGATGGCAAGGGCCAGAAAAAAGGTAACGGTCGCGCGTTTGAACACAGGGTTCTCCGAAACCTATGTTACCAGGCGCAGCGGTGAGAATGCGGCAGGCTCTCAGAAGCAAAAAAAGACGGCACGAACGGTACTTTGTCCGTGCCGGGAGGCCAGTGACGCAACTTGTAAACTCTCGGAGCCGACCCGGAACTCTCTCACCAGGTTCGACTCAAAACCCTTCTCCTCGCTCTGATGCCTGCCGCGACCACCGCGCAGCGATTTATTTCATCTCAAAGGAGCGGAAGAAAAGCGCCTCTTCCTTTCCAAATACTGTAACCGAAATGGCCCTTCAGCACAAGCCTTCTACACAATTTAATATTTTGTTGGATCGCTTCGACTATTTTTCAATACCTTAGCGACCTTACTCAAAACTGTCATGAACGAGCCCTCTGAACCTCAAACTCGATCAAAAAATACCCAGCCAACCCTCGGCTTCATCCGAACCGGCTTGCTGATGGCCGGATCGGCGCTTCTTGGCGGACTCGCCGTGGTGCTCTGGAACCGAAAATCGCTGGCGAGCCTGCGTCAGCCGGTGCCGGAACCGAACCGGTCACCTAAAGTACCAGACGCAGAAGTCGACTAAAAGTTGCGGCGGCAGACAGTGCGGATTGACTGCCTGAATGCGCCGTCCAGGGTGTCCTCAGGGCAGGCTGTCGATCGCGCCGGCGAGGTCGAAATCGCGTTCGGTTAGACCGCCGGCATCATGGCTGACGAGTGCCAGGCGCACCTTGTTGTAGCGGATATCGATATCCGGATGGTGACCGGCGCCTTCGGCCAACTCGGCGACAGCGTTGACGAACTGCATCGCCTCAACGAAGTTCGGAAAGTCGCGGCGTCGGACGAGTTCACCGCCTTCCAGCTTCCATTTCGGCATCGACTGCAGTTTGGCTGCTACGACGTGGTCTTCCAGCAGGGGCATGATGTCACTCCGAGGAAAATTCCAGAATCCACGGCTTCAAACCGTGAGGTCTTCCATAGCTCCGGCAAACGAAAGCGGCGAGAAACGCGGTTGGCGGATCATCTCAGCACGCAGATCCTCCCAGAGGGAATCCGGCAAGCCCAGGTAAACATCGACGACATGGGGATCAAACTGGGTGCCCGCACAGCGCGCAATTTCCTCCCGGGCGATTGCATAGGTCCGGGCCTTTCGATACGGCCTGTCGGAGGTAATGGCATCCAGCGTATCGGCTACGGCAAAAATCCGGGCGCCGAGCGGGATTTCGTCTGCCTTCAGGCCGCGTGGGTAGCCGTTGCCGTCGTAAAACTCCTGATGGCTGTAAACGATTTCCGCTGCCTCCTCAAGAAACGGGATCTTGCGGACGATTTGGTACCCGCGCGCGCAATGCTCGCGCATGATCGACTGTTCCTCGGGATCGAGGCGGCCCGGCTTCAGAAGAATCGCGTCGGGTATGGCCATTTTGCCAATGTCGTGCAGAAAGGCGCCCCGAGCGATGACACGCGTCTGGGCCAGTTCCACGCCACAATGCCGCGCCAGCGCGATGGTATAAGCCGTCACCCGGCGTGAGTGGCCTTCCGTTTCAGCATCTTTCAGATCAAGGGCGTCCCCCAGCGCTTCCAGCGTAATGTCATACGAACGCTCCAGGTCGGCCATGGCCTGGCGGAGCATCTCCGTCCGAGCCGAAACCAGCTGCTCCAGGTTGTGGCGGTAGATCAGGTTCTGCTGGACGAGACGGCGGTAGTCGAGCGCGCGTCGAACCGTCACCAGCAACTGCTCTTTTTCGAATGGCTTGAGGAGATAATCGTACGCGCCCTTGCGCATCGCTGAAAGCGCAACGCTGACGTCGTGGATGGCCGTGACCATCACGATGGGGGTATTGGGGTGCAGTTCGCGGGCGCGCTCCAGCAGGCCGATGCCGTCCACGCCGTTCATCACAATGTCGGAAAGGACCAGGTCGTACGGAGGATCCTGCTCGACGTGCTCGATCGCTTCCATGCCGCTGGACGCCAACACCGTCGTGTAACTGGACTTCTCCAGCATGGCCGCCATCAGAGTACGGACGTACGGTTCGTCGTCTACGATCAGGATGCGCTCTGAGGCCACAACCCCTCCAGGTCCGAGGGCCCGATGCTTCCGATTATGACCGGAAGGTGAACAATACCCGATCTATCGTACCCTGGGGGTCCGCTCGGGAGGTTCATTTTCCTGTGCCGCAGAGCTGGAGAGAGCCGAAAGAATGACCCCGGATGGGTGTCCTGTCGAGCGTCAATTTCCGCCTTGGCATCCCAGGTACGCGATTTCTGCATCTGCACGCTTGGTCGTGGTAACCTGCACATGCCGGTGATTTGTCCCGGCAGCACGGCGTTCCCCAATGGTCTTCGACTTCGAAAAGTACACCGCGAAAACGACAACGCGGCAGATGTCCCGGCAATGCCTGCAGGAGAAACAGCGGGACGTCTACGAGAGCCATCGGCATCGTGTCTTTTCAGTCTGCTATTACATGACCGGAAGTGAGATCGAGGCCGAGGAACTGCTGCAGGACACCTTTATTGGCGCCTTCGAGCAAGCTCCGGAACCCGACCAGGAAACGGTGGATGCCGCGATGCTCAACCAGATTCGGGAGCGGGTGCTGCTCGACACAGCGGATGTTCTTCCTATCCCTCAGAACGTTTACATGCCCCACGGACGCAACATTCTGCGGGCTGATCTGGAAGAAGCAGTCCGTTGCCTGCCTCCTGCCGAGCGGCTCGTCTTCCTGCTGATGGACGTGGAAGGCTACGCGCCGGAACGCGTTGCCGCCCTGCTCGACATGGACGCTGCAGAGGTGAGACGAACTGCGGTGCGGGCGCGGTTACGGTTGCGGGCAGAACTCGCCGCTGTCAGGCAAAACGGCCAGTGCGCCGCCTAAACTCTTTCTGACTATTCTGCAGATTCGAGCTTGCGCGCCTGAACTTGCGCGCGCCGGTTCTTTGCCCAATGCGGCTTCATCGTTTGTCGCGCGCGTCCCAACGCCAGGGCATCGGCCGGCACATCCTCGGTGATGCAGGATCCCGCGGCGATATACGAACCCTCACCGATGACGACGGGCGCTACCAGAGTGGAATCGCTGCCCACGAAAACGCCATCGCCGATCAGGGTCGGGTACTTTGCATGGCCGTCGTAATTACAGGTGATCGCGCCTGCGCCGATGTTCACGCCTTCGCCCATTTGCGTGTCGCCCAGGTAAGAGAGATGGTTGGCCTTGGATCCTTTGCCCATCCGCAGCTTCTTCCCTTCGACAAAATTGCCGATGTGAGCGTTTTCTCCGATATGGCAGCCTGGCCGCAGGTGGGCAAAGGGTCCAAGGGACGCGCCTTTGTCGATCTCGGAATCTTCAATCACGCATGACTGCCGGATCACGACCCGGTCGGCCAGGGTGGAGTTTTCGAGGACGGAGAAAGAACAAATCCGGCAATCACTGCCCACGCGCGTCGTGCCCAGCAATTGAGCAAACGGCTCAATGACGGTATCCGGGCCGACTTTGACATCGAGATCGATCACGACCGTCTCTGGCCGGAAGATGGTCACGCCTTCAGCCATCAGCTGACGCGCGGTGCGCATGCGCAGTTCGCGATCGAGATCCATCATTTCGGCGATGGTGTTGGCGCCGAGAACTTCGGCGGGGTCGGCGGCCTGGAGAGCGACGACACGCACGCCCGCATCGACCAGGATGCGCGCCATATCGGTCAGATAGAGTTCGCGATGGGCATTGTCGGCGCGCAGCTGCCCAATGTGCCCGTAAAGAGAAGCACGATTAAAGGCGTAAATCCCGGAGTTGATCTCGCGCACGCTCTCTTGCGCGGGGGTGAGGGCGTTTTGCTCGACAATGGCGCTTACCTCCGACTGGTCCGCTCTGCGGCGCAGGACGCGTCCATAGCCGAAAGGATCGGCAGGCAGTGCAGTCAGGATCGTCATGGACGCCTGCTGCTCGAGATGGAAATCGCGCAGTCCGGCTATGGTTTCAGGCCGCAGCAGGGGCACGTCTCCGGAGAGCACGATGAGCTGTTCATATTCGCGGGTGTCGCGTTCGGCGGACTGCAAAGCGTGACCCGTTCCACGCTGCTCCTCCTGCAGGACGAAGCGCACACCGGTGTCACGCACCGTCGAAAGCACGGACTCTGCCTGATGGCCGACGATCACGAGGATGTCCTGCGGCGGGACCACCTGCGCCGCCACGGCGATGACGTGCGCCAGCAGCGGCCGGCCTCCAATTTCGTGCAGGACCTTTGCGCGCTTCGACTTGAGCCGCGTGCCCTTGCCCGCGGCCATGATGACGATTCCCAGTTGCATGAAAATGACTGCTCCCGCGGGCACAAGGAACCGTATCCCGCAATCTGACGCTAATTTTGGCTGGCGCGGGTGTCAAACCTCGCGGTCACTCGAAACGCGTATCCGGACCGGCACCCGGGGGAAGGATCTCCGGGTTGGTGACCATGAGCTGCGCCGCGCCGAATGCCGCGCGCACGCCCGCCAGATTGAAGTAGATCACCCACCAGAGTCCGATCGCCGCGAGGACGAAATAGGATATGGCGATCCACGTCATGACCGAAGAGACATCCAGGGTCGATGCGCCGGCGGGAATGGCCCCGGCATAGCGGCGCGCAGCCAGCACTCCGCCACCCGCAACAGCCGAAAACACAATCACCAGCACACCGATGACCGCAGCGGAAATGCGTGCCCAGGGACGCATGCGAAACAGGTCGACGACTGTCCAGCCGCACCAGAGAAAGAAGCAAAGCCCGATGGCATTCGTGAAGACGACATAGGGACGAAACGCATTGGGCAGAATGCGGTTGTGGGTGAAGATCGCAAACACTAATCCCGATGCCGCACAGAGGATTCCTACGGCGGCCACAATGCCAAGCAGCACCGCCGCTATCGTTACACCAGCCGGCCTGCGCATCTGAATTCCTTTCCCTGAGCACCAGAATACCGTTTGGCCGCCTGCCCTCTCTGGAAATTTGTGGCGCCGGGCACCGTTGGTTGTACTCTGCTCTCAGGATTCAACCACGAGGATGCCGTCTCTTGAACTGAAAATCGCCGCGGAGAATTCGCCGCGTCCCCTCACCCGGCTGCGCCGTTTGCTGGAGAAGCCTGGCGCAGCCATCCTGCGGCGCAATTATGTCCCCGAAGTTCCGGGATATGAGGACCCCATCGTGCGGAACGCTTTCCGCGTTACTGCCGTGCTGGCGGTTGACCTCAGCAACCCTCCGGAAGAGACGGAAAAGCCACTCGAGACGACCCCCACAGCACCGCCGGCCGATGAAAGCCAGGCCGGCGACACATCGACGTCCAGTTTTGCGAAAGGGCTGGAAATGTGGGTGGCGGATCGCGGACGCGCAACCTGCGTGTTCATCGACGAGGATGAGATTCCCGGCGCGCGGGCGATGTTCGATGCTTATCTGCGGTTAGCGCGGTATGCGCCGGCGTTTCAGCGTCTGGAACAGCGCAGCGTCGGTCTGCAATATGCCTTTCGCGAGGGGCTGCACATCTGCGTTCTCGGCTCGCCCGCTGAGACTGAACCGCATCCCGATGCGATGTTCGAGGGATTGTCGCCCATTCCGCAATTCAGCGACTTCCGCGCAACCAGCTTCACCATCCGGCTTCCCGGCAACTGCATCGGTTACCTGCACGATTCGCTGCGAGCAGCCACTGCGTGGCTGGATGAAAATTCGTACGCGAATATTCTCGGTTCCAAATGAAACACCCAGCGGTGGCTGCGCTGGCGGCGGTGGTGATCGCAGCGGGCCAGAAAGCCGCGACCTCATTCACCGGACCCGCAGCCGCCGAAGTGGAACGCGTGGAGAGCGGTACGCTGCAGACGCCGGACGGACGCCGGGTGGTCTACCGCATTCGCCTGCTCCCTGTCGCTTCATTTCCGGACTTGCCACCGGAAGTCGCCTCGGTGCTGGACCGCATCGGGTGCATGATCCCTCAGACGTTCGAAGCTCAGCAGCCTGAAAACGTAATCGAGGGAGCTTTCCGCGCGCCGGCCAGCCGCGACTGGGCTGCACTCTGCTCCGTCCACGGCAGGACCACGTTGTACGTCTTCTTCGACGGACACTACAACAGCCCGGAGCCGCTTCGCTCTCAGGCCGACACGCTGTGGCTTGGAGCCGAACCGGGCAGCTCCGTTTACGGATCGGCCTGGGGCATAGCCGTTCGCGGCGTTGCCGATCTGCGTCAAAATCGCCAGTGGCACGGCGCTGCGCATTTCGACCACGACGCGATTGAGGACGCGCGCCTCGAACGCTCCACGAGCCTGCATTACTGGCAAATGGGCGAGTGGCTCCCGTTTGGAGTCAACGAGCAGGGACCCTGAAAATCATTCGTGCCGATGAAGGGCTCATCATGCGGTTTTATTGACCAGACCCATCCTGATTTCTGCCTTGCGCCATGCATGTTTGATGAGCCGCTGCACCGCAACTTAATACGGGCTTTCCGGTCTAAACGCATACGCAACGGTTTGTCTGCTTCTTTATCTCATTCCGCCCGAAAGCTCGAGTTCGCAGAGAGCCGGGCAGGACTATGATGAATCGCACTCAACCGAGAGCCGCGGCCCTGCAGTCCGGATGCGACCGGTGGACGCTGCCCTCCCACACGTTTTCCCAAGGACGGCCATGTTTCGCTTCTGCGCACGTTTCCTCCGCCCCCTCGGAATCGGGGCCGCTGCCGTTTTCGCAGCCTCGCTGAACGCTCAGATCCCATCAACGGCGGCGAATCGCATTGTGCAGACAGTTGATGAAAGTGCACGGGTGACGCTGCACGGCTACGTGCATCCGCTCGCCAACGCGGCAAATGACCGCGGCGCAGCGCCCGATTCCATGCCGCTGGAACGCATGCATCTGGTGCTGAAGCGCAGTGCGAGTCAGGAAGCAGCGCTGCAGCAGCTGATCGCCGATATGCACACGCCGGGCAATGCGAATTACCACAAATGGCTTACTCCTGACGCATTCGGCAAGCAATTCGGGCCCTCCGACCAGGACATTGCCACTGTAAAATCCTGGCTGTCCTCGCATGGATTTCAGGTGGCCGGAACGAAACCCGGGCGGCAGGTGATCGAGTTCACCGGTAACGCGGCTCAGTTTCGTGAAGCGTTTCGCGCGCCGATCCACCAATACATGGTGAAAGGAAACCTGCACTACGCCGCGGCCAGCGATCCGGAGATTCCCGCAGCGATTGCTCCCGTGGTGGGGGGCTTCGTGTCGCTGAATAACTTCCGGCCGAAACAGTACGCCCATGTCCTCGGCCAGGCGACCTACGATCCCAACACCCATACCGCTGCGCCGATTGCCCCCAACTGGACCTACGGCAGCAGTCAGGCGCAGTATTACGTACTTTCGCCGGCGGATTTCGCCGTGCAGTACGACGTCAACCCGCTGTATCAGGCGGGGATCGATGGGCGCGGCGAGATCATTGCCATCATCAACGAATCGAACATCAACCTCGATCTGGTGCAGCAGTTTCGCAAGCAGTTTCTGCCGAATTACTCAGCCACGAACCTTCCCACGGTTGTCATCGATGGCAATGATCCCGGAATCGATGGCGTCAATAACCCCGACGGTCCGAACTACGCTGCGAATGAGACGTATATCGACGTGGAATGGGCCGGAGCGGTGGCGCCCAACGCCAGTGTTGACCTGGTCATCGCGGCCGACACGAACCTGGAATCGGGGCTGTATCTTGCAGCGGAACGCGCGATCTACAGCGATGTTGCGCCCATCATGAGTCTCAGCTTCGGGGCGTGCGAATCGGCACTGGGCTCAACCAACGCCTATCTCAACGATTTGTGGGAACAGGCCGCGGCCGAGGGAATCACGGTCGTGGTTTCGGCAGGCGACAATGGCTCGGCCGGCTGCGACGACTTTAACAGTCAGGAATACGCAGTGCATGGGCTGGCGGTGAGCGGATTCGCGTCCACACCGTGGAACGTCGCGGTGGGCGGCACGGACTTTTACTACAGCGACTATTCGAGCGGCGGCGCCAGTGTTTCGAATTTCTGGAGCACGACGGCGACGCAGGCGCCGGCAGCTTCGATGAAATCGCCGATCCAGGAGCAGCCCTGGAATGACAGCCAGTTCGGGCTGAATATCCAGAGCATTTATCAGCTGAGCGGCAAAACGCAGACTTCCATTGCCGGGGGCAGCGGGGGCGCGAGCGGTGCAGCGCTTTGCTCGGCGGGCTACAGCAGCAGCACGGGCGCCTGCAGCGGAACGTTATCCGGTTATGCGAAGCCTGCCTGGCAGACGGGAACGGGCGTTCCGGCGGATAAGGTCCGTGACCTGCCTGATGTGTCGCTGTTCGCCGCTGACGGCCTGAATTACAGCTTCTATCCTTTCTGCTATGCCGACGGCGATTGCCAGCCGGCTTCCGGCAGCAACCTGATGCAGATCTCGGGCGCAGGCGGGACGTCGTTCGGCGCCCCTGCGTTCGCAGGCATCATGGCGCTGATTGATCAGAAATATGGGCCGCAGGGTCAGGCAGACGTGGTTTTGTATCCGCTGAAGGCACAGTTCCCTGCTGCCTTCCACGACGTAACGGTCGGCTCCAATGCTGAGCCCTGCAACACAACCACGGTAGGTGCAGGCTTCCAGTCCTATCCGCCCGTGAACTGTATTGCGGCGCCTTCGGGGCTCGGCTATACAATCGCGGATCCCACGTATGGGCAAACGGTCGAGGGCGAACTGGGCACGAGCAGCGGTCCGGGATACAACGCCGCCGCCGGGTACAATCTGGCCACCGGACTCGGAACGATTGACGCCAACGCGCTCGTGAATGACTGGGGCAACGTGAAGTTCACTTCCTCGAGCATCACGATGACGGCATCGTCGACTTCCATCACCCATGGGCAGTCGGTGACAATCAGCGGCAGCGTGACCGGCTCGGGCACGGTGACCGGCAATGTGGCGCTGATGAGCGACAGTCCGCAAACAGCACAGCAGGGCGCGAACTTCGGACAAGTGCTAGCCGGCAGCGCCAGCACATTGGCCGTCAGCAATGGAGCGTACACCG
>DATGJK010000024.1:0-17127 GCA_035295245.1 Acidobacteriaceae bacterium | reverse complement strand
CCCTGCTCCCGCGTGCGGGCGTGGAGAGCGACTGCATTCAGACCACAGTCTTCCGCGAGCTTCGCCAGGGGCACACAGATGATGTGATTGTCGTTCCAGCCAAGGCGGAATTTCACCGTGAATGGAATGCTCACGGCTGCCCTGATGGTCTCAAAAATGCTTCCGATGAGCGGCAGGTCGCGCAGCAACCCGCTGCCTCCGTTACAGGAGACGACGCGTTTCGCAGGGCACCCGAGATTCAGGTCGACCATGTCGAAACCGGTGTCCTGCACGATACGGGCAGCTTCGGCAAGCGTTTCGGGATTCGAGCCGAATAACTGTGCCGAGATCGGATGCTCGTCGTCGTAGAACGTCAGGTAGCGCTTGCGCTTGGACTCGCGCATCCGCGAGAGTCCGTCCGCTGAAGTGAACTCCGTCATGATCAGCCCGCAGCCAGATTGCTGGTTTGTGATCGCCTTCTCGACGGCGGCCGAATCCCCGGCCTCTGCAGACGGCGCGCCTGGATCGGGACTGTGGCTGAACACGCTGGCATTGCGGATAAAGCGCCGGAACACCGTATCCGTCACGCCCGCCATGGGAGCCAGCACCGTTGCCGGCGCAACCGTGACCGCGCCGATCCGAACCGAGGCGGGGACGCGGGTGTTTGCCGGCATCGCGTACTCGATCGGATTGTCCCAGTGCTTCTTCATGGTGTGCAGATAAGAAAGCCTCCGCCGCGCGGAGGCTTTGTCTTCTGGACCGGCCTGTTACCTCGTGGCCGGCGTCTCCGCCTTGGCGTACTTCCGCCGGAAACGCTCAACGCGACCCGCGGTGTCGAGCAGCTTTTGCTTGCCGGTGAAGAACGGGTGGCAATTGGAGCAAATTTCCGCGTGGATATCGCCTTTGTGCGTCGAGCGCGTGGTGAACGTGTTCCCACAAGCGCAAACGACGCGTATCTCGTGATAGTTCGGATGGATTCCCTGCTTCGGCATGATGCTTGTTTCAGACCTTTCCTGCGATCTTCTTATTTTACCGTGAATGCCATTATCGGGCCAGGTGCGTGACCCGGTGGCCACCTTACCTTTGAGACGGATCGGCCGCTCGCAGCTCCGCCACGATCTCCGCCGCGGCGCGCCGAGCCTCGTCTTCACGATTCGGCGGGAACGAGATTGCGCCCACGCGGGCGTGCCCGCCGCCCCCGTAGCGTTCGCAAATCGTCGCCAGGTTCACCATGTCCTCGGGAGCAGTCTTCGTCCATGGATTGGAGCCGACGGCGACCTTCGTTCGAAAGCTCGACTTGGACAGGCCGACCGAGTAAGTAGCTTCAGGATGAAGGTAGTACGGGATGAACTTGTTGTAACCCTCGAGCGGGTGGTCGGTGATGTCGAAGGTGATGGTCCCCTGCTTCGACTCGGCCCGGGAGCGAATCAATTCGATCGCCCGTTCGTGCCGTTCCAGCAGCGGCGGCAGCAGACTTGCCACCCACGGCTGCTCCAGCACCTCCTGCAGCGACATGCGCGTGAGCAGCGGGATGAGCCGCGGCACGAATGCAGGATCCTCCGATGCCTCGATGATCAGCGTCAGTTTCATCGCAGGTTCGGGCATTTCCACGGCGGACTGCGCGCTCTCGTACATCGCGCCATCGACGATGTCCGCCCACTTCACCAGTTCCGCAACGGGCTCCGCATTGAAGCCGAATGTTTCCGAGGCGACGTGAGCAAGAAAGCTGGTGCAGGAGATGTAATTCGGATCATAGAATCGATGACCCACATAGCGCCCATCGGCCATGCCCTTCAGGTAATCCTGATGATCCTCCGGTGTCAGGAAGGCGCTGAGATGATGATCGAACCACCAGGTGATCCGCGGCGATGCCGAATACTTGAAATCGACGATGGCGTTCTCGTCTCCGTTGAAGTCCGCTTCGTTGAAGAGAGCGCCCGCGCGGTGAACCAGTCCGTGGAACTCGTATTCGGCATCGGAGCGGATGCAGTCGTGGTGGAACCGGCTGAAGAGTGAAGCCGAGCACGCTCCATCGAAACACTTGTCGTGATAGAAAACGCGAACCTTCAAAATTGGCCACCCTCAAATGCTTGCGCGAATCTCTTAGCTTACCGGGACGGAGCGCGGTGTCAAGCGCGGGAAGGGATGTTCCTTTGGTTTGTGGGCGTGCACGTTTTCCGTTGACCGCGCCCGAAGAGGGCCGGGATGCTGGCATCAGCATGGGATTAGCCGACGGACCTCACTGCTCTGCGGCCGGAGCGCGTGATGCGGTTCACTGATGTGCGCGCAGTCGTTGGGGGCGTGCCCTTCATCACACCGACGCACGCGGTAGACCTCTACGAACGCATCCTGCGCGACCGGCCGATGGAGATCCTTGAGTTGGGCATCGCGCACGGCACGGCAACCTGCTACATGGCCGCGGCGCTGGATGAAATCGGCGCGGGCCGGATCACCGCCGTCGACCTGAGAGATGTAGCGTTTGATCCTTCTGCCGAAGAGCAACTGGAGCGCTGTGGTCTGAGCCGGTATGCCCGGGTCGTGCGGATGCAGACCGGTTACACCTGGTTCCTGCATGACGAGATCCGGCGCCAGACCCGAGATGGCCTGTGCCGCCCCAGCTACGATTTGTGCATCATCGACGGGCCGAAGAACTGGACCATCGACGGATTCGCCTTCTTTCTCGTGGACAAACTGCTGAAGCCCGGCGGATGGATCATTTTCGATGACTTTGACTGGACGTATGCGGCGGCCGATCAGTCCCGTCCGGCGACTGACGGAATCACGCACCGGAACCTATCCGACGAAGAACGCAGCACACCGCACATTCGCGAAGTATTTGAAATGCTTGTGATGCAGCACCCCAGCTATTCGCAGTTCGTGGTTTACAACAACAACGACTGGGCGATGGCGCAGAAGAAAGCTGTCTCCGGCGAGGAAGGGAAGAGCTACACCATCCGCTACAGGACGGAATATGGCGACCTGCTGAGCCGGGTCAAAACATTGGTCCGCCGTTCACGCTGAGGAGAGCCGATTCAGCCATCCTTGCTTCAGCTCAGGATCACCAGCGTCACGCCCAGCGCCACGAGCAGCACGCCTACCCACCGCTGGACGCCCACGTGCTCGTGCAGAAACACGACGCTGCCGAAGGCCCCGGCGACATAGCTCATGGCCGTGACGGGAACCACAAAACTCACGTTGTACGTGGAGAGCGCGCCGAGCAGCGCGAAGAACGCCAACGCCATCATGCCAACCCCGCTCCACATCCAGGGCTCGCGCAGAGCGCGCAGAACTACGCGCAGTACTTCCGCCGGATGAAATCCGCGAGCCTCGCCCACGTTCTTCATCGCGCGCGAAACGCAGAGTTCCCCGCCGGTGCCGGCCACGACAATCAGAAAGAAGATAATCGCGTTCCGCACGTCAGTTCGGCTCCTGTGTCTGCCGCCGCGTTGTGTTCGGAGCCGTGTGGCTGACGACGAACACGCCGATGCAGATCACCGCAATCCCCGCCCACCGCAGCAGCGAGACGTGCTCGCCGAGGATGAAATAACTCAGCAGCGCAATCACTGCATACGCCAGGGATGCGGCCGGCTGCACAAAGCTGTAATCCGCCCACGACAGCGCCAGCATGTAGGAGACAAAGAACGTGATCAGGCACGCCACACCAAACCAGATCGTTGGCGTTGAGAAGACCACCACTCCCGTATGGAACAGAGCCGGCACGGGCCACAGGGTCACCCGTCCGATGTGCTTCATCCCTTTTCCGAGCAGGACATTGCCGAAGGGATTTGCAATGATCATGACCAGGATCATCAAAAAAGTCTTCAGGTGCAGGGGCTTATGCGGCGTCGCGGATTCAGCCCGATGCGCGGCAAGATCGGAGGGCACAATGCGATTGTATAAAACGCGCAGCGACCGGGTGGGTCCTCGCCAACAATTCGCCGGCGCGGTGCGGCGCAGGACAATCCTCAAGCGTCTAATCCTTATTGCGGGGAGGGCAAGGTCCTTTCCTGTGATATGCTTACCTCGTTGTGCCCAGCAATTTTCGCGGCGAATGTGGGGCCGCCAATTACCCCTCCAATGCGAATTCTCCTTCTCGGACTAGCCGCGATCCCCTTCGTCTACTACGCCATCGCTCTCTTTAGCGCGCTGCGTTTCTTTCTGACAGCCAGGCTCAGATCCAGCAATTACCTTCCTCCGATCAGCAATATCAAGCCAGTCTTTGGGCTTGATCCAGACGCGTACGAGAATTTCGCCAGCTTCTGCCGCCAGGACTATCCAAGTTACGAAGTGCTTTTCTGTATCGGCGATACGGATGACCCGGCCTACCCGGTTCTGCTCCGCCTGCAGCGCGATTTTCCAAAGACGAACATCCGCGTTGTGATCGGCTCGGGCCGCATCGCCGCCAACGACAAGTGCGCAAAGCTGGCAAGGCTCACTGAAGAAGCGGCGTACGAGCATCTGGTCATCAGCGACAGCGATGTGCGCGTGGATCCCGGCTATCTGCGCCGGCTCGTTGCGCCCATGGCTCACCCAAAAGTGGGCGCCGTGACCTGCTTCTATGTGCCCACCGAGGAAGGCTCGCTCGTCCAGCGCATCCAGGATGTGGGCATGCTGTCGGACTTCTATCCGGGCATTCTGGTTGCGAAGCAGCTCGATGGCGTGAAGTTCGCGCTCGGTCCCACGATCTGCACGACCAAGACCCGTCTCCTGGAGTGGGGCGGCTATGCCTCCATCGAGAACAGGCCAGGCGACGACCTGCTCGTGGGGCGCTCCATCGCCGAACAGGGACACGAAGTCGTGCTGCTGCCCTACGCCGTTTCGACGGTCCCGGATTACCAGTCCCTGCGCGACCTCTTCATGAAGCGGCTGCGCTGGCTGACGGTGATGCGTCACATGCGCCCGGCCGGACACATCGGTCTGATCTTCACCCTCGGCTTGCCATGGGCGCTGATCGCCATCGCTGTCTGGCCCACGTTGCCGGTGATTGCAGGCTATCTCGGTGGATATATCGTGCTTCGTTCGCTGCTGATGATCGCCGTCGGCGTGACGGGCCTGAAGCAGCGCGGCGTTTGGGCCAACCTCCCGCTGATCCCGGTGTGGGACGCCCTCGCCACCGGCATCTGGCTGGTCAGCTTTACACGGCGCTCCATTCGCTGGCGGGGTTTCGACTACCGCATCGTGAACGGCGAGCTGGTGCCGGTCAACCCGGAAGAAGTGCTGCAGGCTCCGCGGGCCGAGCCCGCTCCTGCGCAACGCCTGCAGGTCGGCAAGACCTCAGGCGAAATCTGAACCGCAACTCATCCGAACGAAGATTCTTCGCTTTCCGGAATACCTGTCGGGAATCCGTCGATGCTGACGGCGTTCTTCCTGCGCCGGTATTCACGCAGCCCCTCTTCGCCCTTCGCTTCGGCCCAGCGCGTTAACGTGTCTCGCTCCTCAACATAATCGAACCTCGGCACTCCATAACCGCAGGAGGTGGCGACACTCTCGACATCGAGAACGATGATCTGCCGTGCTCCGGCCCGCTCCTTCCGATCGAACACGGTTTTCAGCAACGCCATGTACTCATCGGAACCACGCGCCAGCACGTGGCCTCTCCCGTACAGCCGCAGAATCATCGGTGCGCCTTCAAAAGCGCAGAACATCAAAGTGAGCCGTCCGTTCAGCCGGAGATGAGCCGCCGTCTCATTGCCGCTGCCCGTCACGTCCAGCCACGCCACACGGTTCGTGCCCAGAATCCGCAGTGAGGCTCGGTCCTTCGGCGAAATGTTCACGCGTCCGGCAGGGCCTGCCGATGCCGTGAAAAAAATGTACTGCTGCTCGATGAAAGCGCGATGGCCAGGTTCGATGCAGGCGAAGTGTTTTCCCATAGCCCGGATTGGGACCTCTTATCCATCGTACTTCGCGCGCAGTGCCTCAATCCGCGCCTTCGTCTCCGGCCACTCCGCGGCCACGATGGAGTATCGCGCCGAGTTACGCGGGATCAGATCCACCGCCAGCCTGTGCGATCGCAGGATTCCCTCAAATCTGCAACCCAGCCGCTCCATCGCCGCGCGCGACCGCGCATTGCGCTCGTCGGTGTGCAGGCACACGCGCGCCATCTGCCACACCTCGAACGCGTGCGTCAGCATTATCAGTTTGGCTTCGGTATTGACGCCGGTACGGATCGCCGCTTTGGTGTACCACGTGTAGCCGATCTCGCACGCATCCGGCATGCCGCGCCGAGCCTGCGGATGATCCACCGGCCAGGGCCAGCGCTCCAGATCGAAGAACCGAGTCGATCCGATCACTTCGCCATCCGCTCGGCGCACCACCGCGAGAGGAACCGCGCTTCCCGCCATTTGCGCTGCCATAGCTGTCTCTACGTAGGCCTGCACGGCCGCTTGCCCCACCGGCACAGCGCTCCACTGATACAGCGAAGGATCCACCGCCGATGCCGCCGTCAGCGCATCGACGTGCCGCAGCTCCAGAGGCTCGAGCCGCACGTGGCGGCCCTCAAGAATCAATTTCTCCATGATGACCGCAGTATGGCCGATCTGCGGCTCTGCGACAAACCTCAGGCGAATTGTGGAAGCGCCAGCAGAGTCCCGAACTCCAGCCCATGCCGCAGCAGGAATTTCGGCAGGCTCGCCTCGCCCACATGCACCGCCAGCATCGCCCGGAAAAGCTCCGGACGCGCCGCGAGCACCGGCAGCGCGCGCTTGCGAAGCCAGGCGTAGCGGTCCAGCAACAGCATCACCGCCGCCATCTGTTGCGGTAAAGCGAGAATCCCCGTGTGCCGTGCCTCATACAATTCCAGTCCGCCGGCTGCGAGCGATTCGGCCAGCAGCAGCGCCTGCCGGAATCCCATGGCCAGCCCTTCTCCGGTGATCGCATCCGCCGATCCCGATGCGTCGCCGATCAGCGCCACGTTGTCCCGTGTCACGCGCTGCAGGCTGCGCATCAGCGTCAGCGCGCCCCGCTCCGGCGACGACAACCGCGCCCCCGCCAGTTTGCTGCGCAGAAACGGAATGCTTTCGATCACTTGCTCCAGCCGCACTTCGGGATGCCGCGACATCGCCGCCACGCACACTTCCTGCGGCCCCACGGGCGTTACGTACACCTGGCCGCGTTCGCCCCAGTGGATCTCGACGTACTCGCTCCAGGGCGCCACGCGAAAGTGCGCGCGAAATCCAAATCGCTTGCTGCGCAGATCCGCTGCATCCAGTCCGGCCCACGAGCGCACCCGCGAGGCGTGTCCGTCTGCCCCGACCAGCCACCGAAAATTCAGTGGCTCGCCGCCCACCTGCGCCGTGTTCTTCTCCCGCATCACCACGGGAGCATTCCAGGCCATATGCACGCCCAGCTCCGCGGCGCGCTCCAGCAGCAATTGGTGCAACAGCGGCCGCCGCACGCCCAGACCCACACCGCGGGGGAATTGCGCCGTCACCTGCGCATGGCCATCCGAGAACCGGATCCCGCTGAACCGCGCGCCGTGGCGCTCATCGAGCTCCACGCCCAGGCGCGCCAGCTCCCGCCGCGAATCGGGCATCAGCCCTTCGCCGCACGGCTTGTCGATGGGCGGACGCAACGCATCCGCCACCAGCACATCTGCGCCGCGCTGGCGCAGCGCAATCGCCGCCGCCAGTCCCGCAGGGCCGCCGCCGGCAATCAGCACATCACATGACTTCTGACCCACAACCACCTACCACTCCAGCAGCAGCATCTCGCAGCAAAACCCTGGACCCATGGCTGCCAAAATGCTCTTCGTTCCCGGCGCAGGACGCCGGTGCTTCATCACTTCGTCCAGCACCACCAGCACCGATGCGGACGACAAATTCCCCACGCGCCGCAGCGCTTCCCACGAGACCTCGAGCGCGTCGCTCTGCAACCCCAGCGCCTCGGCCGTTGCATCCAGCACCTTCGGACCGCCGGTGTGCATGATCCATGAACCGATGTCGCTGCGGGTTAGACCGTGCGTCGCAAGAAATGCATCCACATCGCGCCCAAGGTTTTCCCGAACCACCCTGGGCACGTCGGGCGAAAGCACGATGTTGAATCCCTTCTCCGAAATATCCCATCCCATCACGTCTTCGGTGTCCGGATAAAAGACGCACTGGTTGCCCAGAATGCGCGGCCCGCCGCGCTGTCCATGCCGCGGCACTGCGTCCCCTGCCACCAGCACCGCAGCCGCCCCGTCGCCAAACAGCCCCGACGAGATCAGGTTCGCCACCGACATATCGTCGCGCTGCCACGTCAGCGAGCACAGTTCGACAGAGAGCAGCGCGGCAATCTGATCCGGATGCGCGCGCACATAATCCGCAGCGCGCGCCAGCCCCGCCGCTCCCGCCACGCAGCCCAGACCGAAGATCGGATTCCGCCGGATGTTCCGGTTGAGCCCCATCCGGTTCACCAGCCGTGCGTCGATCGAAGGACTCGCGACGCCCGTCACCGTCACAAAAAAGATCGCGCCAATCTGCTCGTTCCGCAGTCCCGCCTGCTTCAGCGTGCAGTGGATGGCGCGCTCCCCCAGCTCCTGCGCAACTTCGATCCAGACATCGTTCACCTTTCCCCATGTGTCCAGATCGCGATATTCGTTGAGTGGCCGCGAAAAATGCCGTCCCTCCACGCCCGTGCGCGAATGCAGGCGTTCCAGAACGGCCGCAACCTGGGGATCTCCTCCCCAGAATGAAAGCAGCGCATCGATAACTTCGCGCTGAGAATAGTAGTGCGGCGGATAAGCCGTCGACGTGCTCAGAATATGCATGAGTCTCTCTGTTTTGAATTTGTTCTTTGCTGACTGGCCGCGAATACTGCAATCGTCTCTGCTGATGGTGCGCGGAATGCGTCTTCCGCTTGTCACCTGAAGGTCATTGCGACGTCAGCACATCGCTTGTGGTTCGTTCCGGCTCGTTCGGTGGTTCTGCCAGAGGAAGCTCCACCACAATGTGCGCGCCGCCTCCGGCTCGGTTCTGCGCGAATGCCCGGCCTCCATGCACCACGGCCACGGCGCTGACAAACGCCAGCCCCAGACCATGGCCCTCCGAGCCTTCGCCCTTAACAAATCTCTGAAAAACACGGGGCAGCAGCTCTGCCGGGAAACCGGGCCCGTCGTCCTCCACGGTGATACAGGCCATCCCCTGTCCGCGCGAGAGCTCGACCGACACGCGCGCGCCCATTCCTGCGTAGCGCAGTTCGTTCTCCATCAGGTTCGACAGCATGCGCGTGCACAGCGAGACGTCTGCGCCAACCTGCACGGCATCCGAGACGTTCACCGCCAATTGCTGCTGCCGATCGGCGAATGCAGGACCGTAGAGCTCCGTCACGCGCTGCACCAGCTCCGCCAAATCAATCGCCTCTTTGCGCAGCCGCAACGCGCCGCCGTCGGCTTCCGCCAGATCCAGCGAGGTCGTGATGACTTCCGACAGCCGGTCCAGGTGATCGATGGCCCTGGCCACCAGCTCCGCCGATTGTTCCCGATCGTCCAGCGACAGCGCAATCTCAAGGCTGCCGCGCACCGATGTGATCGGGCTCTTCAAATCATGAGCAACAGAATCGGTCAGCGTCCGGAGCTGGTTGACCGACGCCGAAATACGATCCAGCATGTTGTTGAACGTCGCCGCCAGGCGCGATACCTCATCCTGCGGTGGTCCTGCAGGAACTCGCGTGCTCAAATCGCCCGGGCGGATGCTCGCCGCAGCGGTCGTGATGGCATCCACGCGATGCAGCATCCTTCGCAGGCCCACCAGAGTAATCAGAAATCCGAACGCCACCATTGCGATCCAGCCCAGAAAGAACCGCGCCAGCAGCTGCCGTAGCATGTGCGTTGCCGTTGCATCCAGCAGCCCCAGATAGAGACGCCCCGTTCCCGGGCTCATATCCACAGCCACTACGCGAAACGGTGTGCCCCATCCCCGAACGCGCAGCGAGACGGCTCGCGCCGAAGGAATGCTTACCGACTGCAGCGCGTTCAGAAAATCTCCGCTGTCTCCCGGACCCACCCATACCGGTGCATGACTCGGGCTGCCCGTCTGCGCGAAGAAAACGGTGTTGCCCGCCACGCGCCCGCCCTCGCCGGTGTAGGAAACCTCCTGCGAAGCCAGCTCCGCCACTTCCTCGACGATGCGGTCGTACAGCGCATCGCGCGGCGTATTCAGCGCCACCTGCTTCAGCGTTTCGCTCTCGCCTAGCAGCCAGGAATCGCTGCGCTCGCGCACCGTCCGCGCCACCAGCAGATACATCACGATGAACACCGCGGCGCAGCCTGCGGCAAACACGATGGTGCTGCGCAGCGCCAGCCGCCACGCTGCCGTCCGGTAGAACGATCTGCCCACTCGGTTGAACATCCAGCCGCTAATCCCTCAGTAAATAACCCACGCCGCGTATCGTCCGGATCAGCGGGCGCTCCGAATCGCGATCGACCTTGTTCCGCAGCCGGTGAATGTGCACGTCCACAATGTTCGTGGACGTATCGATGCGCATCTTCCACACGTGATCCAGCACCATCGCGCGCGTCACCACCCGCCCCGCGTTGCGGCACAGGTACTCGAGCAGCGCAAACTCCTGTTGCGTTAGTTGCAGTTCGTTGCTCCCGCGGCGAGCCTCGCGCCGGATCAAATCAATTTCCAGGTCCGCCACCCGCAGCCGCGTCGTCTCCGATTGCCCCGGCGTGCTGCGCCGCAACAGCGCCCGCAGCCGCGCCTGCAGTTCCGCCACGGCGAAGGGCTTCGTCATGTAGTCGTCGCCGCCCTTCTCCAGGCCGAGCACACGCTCGTCGACCGAGCGTCGCGCCGAAAGAATCAGCACCGGCGCCGTTACGCCTTGCGACCGCAGCCGCTGGATCAGCTCCAGCCCGTCGATATCCGGCAGTCCCAGGTCCACAACCATCGCGTCATGCACGCCCTCCAGCGCCAGCTTCTCCGCCTGGCTGCCCTGCGCGCAGGCATCGACCCGAAACCCCGACTCCGCCAGCGCTCGCGTCAGAAACTCGCGGATCGTGTTGTCGTCCTCCACCACCAGCAAACGCATGAGTTCTCCTCAAATGCGAGCAGCCCTTGCCGCCAGCGCCAGCGCATCCTGCCAGAATCGCGTGGAGGAGTGCACCATTTCCAGCACGCGATCCAGCGCCGCAACAAAGTGCTCATGACTTTCAGGGGAAGCATTCAGGGGAGGAGCGGCCTTCAGCACGAGAAAATTGTTGCCGCAGATTTGCGTCAGAATGCCGTGTTCACGGAACAGGCGCATCACCAGCATCTGGCCGAACAGTGCCGGATGCACCTTCTGAAACGCCTGGAACGACAGGCGCATCGCCAGCGAGCGCGGCGCCTGAAAAACAATGCCGCTGAAGAATCCCATTCCGCGCACTTCGGCCACCATCTCGTAACCGCCGATCCGCTCGCGCAGCCGCTGCCGGAAGTCTTCGCCCACATGCAGCGCCCGCTCCGCGAGATCCTCGTTGTCGAGAACATCCAGCATCGCCAGCCCCGCGCGCATCGCAAGACTGTTCTCGCTGTATGTGGATGTGTGGACGATCGCCCGCCGCAGCGAGTTGTACACGGACTCGTAGATCGCGTCCGTCATCAGCACCGCGCCGCTGGGCACCAGTCCGCCGCTCAGCGCCTTGGCCAGGATCACCATGTCTGGCGAAATTCCGTAATGATGGCTTGCCAGGAACCTGCCCGTTCGCCCCAGCCCCGTCTGGACCTCGTCCATGACCAGCAGCGTGCCGTATTTCCGGCACAGTGCCTGCGCGCCCCGCAGATATTCTGCCGCCGGGATCACGATACCGCCCTCGCCCTGCATCGGCTCCAGGATCAGCGCGGCATGCTTCTTCGTCGCCAGCTGCTTTTCAAGGCGTTGTAGATCTCCAAAATCCACGAACTCCACGCCGGGAATCAGCGGGCCGAACCCGTCAGACCAAAACCCGTGATCCATCAGCGCCAGCGCGCCGCACGTCAGCCCGTGGAAAGCCCCTCGCGCGGCGAGCAATCCGTTCCGCCCGGTGTGCGCCCGCGAAAACTTGATCGCCGTCTCCACGCCTTCGCTGCCCGAGCTGCAGAAGTAAACCTTCTTCACCTGCCCGCCTGCCCGCTCGCACAGCCGCTCGGCAAGCTCCCCGGCCGTCGCTGCCACATGGCTCTGCAGCATCGATGGGCCGTAGCTTTCCAGCTCGCGGTGCAGGGAATCGACGATAGAAGGGTGATTGTGTCCCGCGTTGTACACGCAGTAGCCGGAGAGGAAGTCCAGAATGGTTCGCCCATCCGCGGTCCGCAGCTTCTCGCCGCGGCACTCCACGTATTCGGCGTCCATTTCCAGCAGGTTGAGCAGCCGGGCCCATTGCGGGTTGACATGCGCGGTATACGCGCGCCGCCCCGCCGCCTCGGTGACCGAGGTCTCAGCCATTTTCATGCAGGATGTCTCTCTCCTTAGACTACTCTCGCGCTGCGGCCAGCGCCTTGCCGGAGTATTACAAACCCTTCATTCTCTTGGCTCTTCTGGGTTCCGTCTTTGGACTCGGACCACTCCACGAAGTGAGCAGAGCAGAAACAGAAAAGGCGCCGTCCCATACGCGGGAGGCGCCGCAGTTTCTCTGTTTTCAGATGTTTACCAAAATGTTAATACCGGACACTGCCCGCCTTCGCGGATTCGTTCCTGCCTCAGCCTCACCGCGACTGCAATCCCCTTCACATCCCGCGTCCACTGCGGCAGGATCAGCGACATCGCGAATCCCTCCGCGTTGCACAGCAGCCCCAGACCCAGCGACGCCCGCATCAACAGCACCCCACCACCGGTTGCGAACGCCGCCACCACCGCAACCGCCATCACCAGGCCCCACGCCTTCGCCAGATATGAGTGATAGCTTGCCGGCTTGCCGAACTTCGCGAAATCCAGCGCGTAGCGAGCTGCCTCCGCACCGAGCAGCGCGAGCAGCAGTCCAGCGCTGTCGCGCAGGGCGGGCGATGGCCCAAACCACAACGCTATTCCAACGCAGACATAAAAGAATGTGTCCGCCATGGAATCGAACAGACGTACCGCTGCGGTATCGCACTTCCAGCGCCGCGCCAGCACGCCGTCATAGATATCCGAAAACAAAGCCGTCAGAACCAGAGCCGCCAGCCCGGCGCCGCTCCAGTTGCACCGTTCCCCAAGCAGGATCACGGGACCCAGTGCCGCGCGCGCCGAAGCCATGAGCCAGGGAACATGCCGCTTCGTAAGCCCTATCTGCATCGCGATCTCCTGTCAGCAAGTGTGCTGACAGAAGCATCGTCGGCCAACCTGTACCCTAACTGTGCGTCCCTGCGTACACTTTCGCGAGTGTCACAGCGCGAAGCAGCGTGCGATTTCGCTCTTCAGCGAATCGGCCACAATCGGGAACACCACCACCTGCTTCTTTCCGGCCAGACCTGGCAGCTTCGCGGTCGCCGCATCGCAAAGGATGATGGAGGCCTGCGACAATCCCCGCCGCCAGTCCGCCTCCCGCGCATCGCGGAAGAGCAGCGCCTCCGCCGGCAATCCCGCGGCGATCAGCATCGTTCGCGCTGCGCTCAGAAACTCCGGCCAGCGCGACACCACGCCCACCAAATGTCCCTGCGGTGCCGGCAGCCACGGTGCGAGCCAGTTGTTCGCCGAACGGATCGGCAGCACGACCAGCTCCGCCCCCGCGCGCAGTGCCGCCCTGACCTTGCTCTCCTGGCTTGGCCGGCACAGATACACAGCCGGGCTGCCATCCAGATGTCCGCAGGCCTCAACGGTGCACGCCGCGATCGGCACCGAGGCCAGCGCCTTCAGTTCCGCCAGCAGGATCTCCCGAGCCTCTTCATCCGGATCCACCAGCACCAGCCGTTCAGGAAGTGGCGCCGCCGCCCACTCGGCCAGCCGTTTCCGGATCGTCTCCTCCGCGATCTTCAGGTCGCGCATGTCGCGCAGAAAGCCGCCGAACCGCTCCTCGAGCACCTGCTCCGGCGTTGCCGTCGCCTGCTTGCGCGCGCGGACATACACGCCGCTCCCGTGCCGCTGCTCCGTCCAGCCGGTGCGCTCCAGCTCGCGGTAGCCGGCGCTGATGGTGTTCGGATGCAGCCCAAACCGTCGCGCCAGTTCGCGCGTGCTGGGCAGGCGATCGCCGGGCCGCAGTTCGCCGGACAAGATCGCCAGCGTCACCTGCGTCACCAGCTGCCGGTACACAGGGACTTCACTGCTGGAGCTGAACCAGAGCCTCATGCCATGTCCAAAACAGAGGTTGAATGATTTTAGCTCGCACCCCCCCTGGACCGGGGTTTACCAGCGGGCGAACAGGGCCGTCTGATCCTCCCCGTTGAGCGCGAATCACCGTCCCGGCGGGTGATACGATCAGCAAAAAGTGATCCTCGCTATCCAGACCGGGCACATGCTGGCCTTCAACCGCCTTGAGCAGATGCTCATCACCAGTGGCGCCGCCGGACGCCTCCTGCTGGCCGCCGCTCTCGGCGCTGCCATCGGCATTGATCGCGAACTCCACCACCGGCCCTCCGGTGTCCGCACCAACGTCCTCATCTGCTTCGGCGCGGCGATGTTTACCTTCCTTTCCGTCCTCATCGCCGGAGATTCCAGCCCCAACCGTGGTCAGATTGCCTCGAATATCGTCCAGGGCATCGGCTTCCTGGGCGCCGGACTCATCCTGCACCAGCGCGACCGCGTCAGCGGACTGACCTCCGCCGCCACGGTCTGGGCGGTTGCCGCCATCGGCATGGCATGCGGCGCCGGCCTCTATGTTCCAGCGCTCTTCGCCACCATCATTGTTCTCGTCGTCCTCGAACTCATTCGCCTGCTCGAATACCGCGCCAACCTCAAGCTCTATTCCGTCACCTACGAAGTGCGCGGCACCGACGCCACCCGCATGACCTTGTCTCTCCTCCATGTCATGGACCGCCAAAACCGTCAGCTGCGCGATATCGAAACGCAGTCCGTTGGCGCGCTAGAGCGGCTCTCGTTTCCCGTAGCCGCCAATCAGCGCACGCACAAACGCCTGCTGACCGAACTCAGAGCCGCGCCCGACATCGAAAGCGTCGCCGCCTTCCGCGATCCGGAGGATGAGTAATGCGGTTCGCCGGAATGCAGTTTGCCAAAGCGCACGCCTGCGGCAACGACTTCCTCATCGTCGAGGGACCCTGCGATCCCGCTCTCGCCAAAAAGCTCTGCGAACGCCACACCGGCATCGGCGCCGACGGCGTGGAATTTTTCGAGTCCACCGGTCCGCTCGCCGGACGCATTCGCCTCGCCAATGCCGACGGCAGCATCGCCGAGATTTCCGGCAACGGCACCCGCTGTGTCGCTGCCTGGCTCGCTCACCGCGAACACGCCGGGCCCGGCTCCATCATTACGCTCGACACCGATGCCGGTCCGCGCTCCTGCCGCATCGTAGAAGCGCAGGGCAGCCATTTCGAGATCGCCGCCGGCATGGGCATTCCCAGCGTGAAACAGATGCAGGTTACGCTTGCCGATAAGACGCTCGTCTACGGAACGTGGGTCTCCATGGGCAATCCTCATTTTGTCATCGTCGTGAATGACGAGAATTTCCGCGCCCACAATCGCGGCTGGACCGAGCTCGGCCGCGAAATCTGCTTTCACAAGGATTTTCCGCAGCAAATCAATGTTCTGTTCGTTCGCCTCATGCGCGCCGATGAAATCGAGATCCGCATCTTCGAGCGCGGCGTCGGCCCCACCACTTCATCCGGCACCGGAACCTGTGCCTCCGCCACCGCCGCCATCGCGTTCTGCGGCGGAAAGTCGCCGATGACCATCCATTCGCCCGGCGGCTCGCAAACCGTCGAGTGGCCGGGCCCCGGCGCCGAAATGATTCTCACCGGTCCCGCTGACCTCATCGCCGCAGGCGAGGTTCTCTTTGGCTGACGTGCTCCTCAAGCCCCCCGCCGTTATCCCCGACTCGCGCATCGTCGTGGTCTCGCCCGCATCCGCCGCGCAACCCGAGCGCATCACCCGCGGCCTCGACGCCCTTCGCTCCCTCGGCTATGACGCCGTCGCCTCCGAGCACGCCTGTGGCAAGCATCCGCCGTATTTCTCCGGCACGGTGGAGGAACGCCTCGCCGACCTGCACCACGCCTTCGCCGATCCCGGCGTCGCCGCCATCATATGTACCCGTGGCGGTTACGGATCGAACTACCTCCTCGAGCGTCTCGACCTCGACCTCATCCGCCGTCATCCCAAGCCCTTCTTCGCCTATAGCGATCACACCAGCATCCAAACCTGGCTGCTCGATCAGCTTGGCTTCGTCGCTTTTCACGGACCCATGGCCGCCGCCGACTTCTCTGTCGCCGACGGCGTCCACCTCCCCAGCTTCCAGGCCGCGATCGGCGGCGGCCTCGTCAATGTCGGGGCAGAGCAGGGAATCCGCGTCCTCCGCCCCGGACGCGCCCATGGCACCCTCTACGGAGGCTGCCTCAGCCTCCTCACCGCCGCGCTTGGCACACCGTACGCGCCGCACACCGAAGGCAAGCTCCTGTTCCTCGAGGACATTGGCGTGAAGCCCTACCAAATCGACCGCATGCTCCGTCACCTGATCCTTGCCGGAAAACTCGAAGGCGTTCGCGGCTTTATCTTCGGCGAGATGCAGCACTGCGTTTCCCCGGGCGCCGATCCGAACCTCATTGAAGACGTCATCCTCCACGTCCTCGCCGATTGCAACGTCCCCATCGGCATTGGCCTTCGCTCCGGCCACGTCTCCGGCGGCAATGTCACCCTCCCGCTCGGCATCGAGGCCGAACTCGACCTCAACGGCGAATCTCCAGCTCTTCGCACCCTCGAACCAGCAGTTTCCCCCATCGATCATGCAGCCTAAGCACATCCATCTCATCGGCATCTGCGGCACGGCCATGGCCTCGCTCGCCGGACTCCTCCAGCTCAAAGGCCATCGCGTCACCGGCTCCGACCAGGCCGCCTACCCGCCGATGTCCGATCTGCTCCGCTCCCTCGGCATCCCCATTGCCGAGCCCTTTGCCGAAACAAACCTGCAGCCCCATCCCGACCTCGTCATCGTTGGCAACGCCATCTCACGCGGCAACGTGGAGCTGGAATACGCCCTCGACCAGCGCATTCCCTTCACCTCGCTGGCCGCCATTCTCCACGACGAGTTCATTCGCAGCCATGAATCCCTCGTCGTTGCCGGCACGCACGGCA
>DATGJK010000023.1:0-3620 GCA_035295245.1 Acidobacteriaceae bacterium | reverse complement strand
CCAAAGGCTCAGCGTCGAACACTTCGTGCTGTACCGGTTTCTGTTCGCGTGCGCGGGGCTGCTTTTCATCGTGGAGCGGCCGCGGTTTTCGGCGCGCCAGTGGCGGGTGCTGCTGATCGCATCGTTTCTCGGAATTCCGGTGCAGTTTCTGGTGCAGTTCTACGGGCTGAAGCTGACCACGGTGAGCCACGCGGCGCTGATGGTCGGCACCATGCCGGTCATCCTGGCCGTCGGTGCGACGATGTTCGCCGGCGAGCACCTCGATGTGAAGGGATGGCTGGCGCTGGCCGGGTCGACGCTGGGCATGGCGCTGATCATCTCCAGCACCAGCCGGCACGTCGCGGGCGGCGGAAATCGGTTGGGCGACCTGTTGGTGATCGCGGCGATGTTCTTCGCGCTGGGATGGATCCTTATCAACCAGCGGCTCATGCGCGAGGGGCATTCGCCCATGGCGGTGACGGTGTGGGGATTGCTGACAGGCACAGTCATGCTGGCTGTGTGGGTGCTCGCGCAAAGCGGGCTGCCTCCGATCCATGGAGTCGGCTGGAGGATCTGGCTGGCGGTGGCGGCCAGCGGCTTATTGTGCACGGCGGCGGCGACGCTGCTGTGGAACTGGGGCATTCATCAGGTGCCGGCGTCACGGGCGGGCGTGTTCCTGAACATTGAGCCGGCGCTGGGGGCGGTGCTCGGCGTGGAGTTGCTCGGCGACCGGCTCGGGCTCGGCACCTGGATCGGCGGCGCGCTGATCATCGCGGCCGCCGTTGTCCTCACCACAACGGAGAAGCGCGAGCCGGAAGGGCTGGTGGGCTAAGGCCCGGCCGGGATTCCGGACTGCGCAGAATCACAAGTGCAGGAAGGTTGCGGCCAGGCCGAGCATCACGATGGCCGAGCCAAACGAAATGAATCTGAGGCCCAGGCGGCCATCTCGGCTCATGAGATAAAAACCGTGTGAAACCACACCAATCCCCAGAACAAAAATGAACATAGTACTCCAGAACCAGGCAGTAGCAGGCATCGAGGTACACCTCCGCATCAGAGTCTGTGCGCGGGGGGAAACGCGCGATCCTGTAAAAAGACGACCATCGCTGAGGGAATACACCCCGTTCGGTGCGAGGAGTATTCGATCAACGATTCCTTTATCTATTGCGCCGGAGGTTGGGTCAATCCAACATCGGTAAGGAAGATGGGCACTTGCAGTAAGGGGACAGCACACCTGAAGTAAGAGTGAAGTAAGAGGGCCCTGCACACCCGCAGCACCATTACCAACGGGGCAGAGCGGTGGCACCGTGCCATTTCCTTTGGCCCTGAGCGACGGCCGCACTGGCCGGACCCGCATCAGCGGCGAGGCTGAATTTCGGCGAAAAGATCCGTGCCTGCCCGGTTATTCACTGGGTAAGCCTTTCTTCAAATCCCTGTAACACCGATTTCATCGTCCGCCAACAATTGCGCCCTAGCGTGAATCGCGGAGAAGGCGTGCCGCACCGCGCTGGCAAACGCCGGACCTCCTGCCGATACAAAGCTATTCCCTTCAACGGCTGGTTGAGCTTTCAGGAGAGGCCATGAAATCCTTCCCTTCCCGAATTTCCACGTTCCTGAGTCGCATGGCTGTTCTGCTGCTGGTGTGCGCTGTGCAACCGCATAGCTGGAGTCAGGTGCAGAGTGGCGCGATCGCCGGAACCATCACCGATCCGACGGGAGCGGTGCTGAAAGGCGCGGTAATTTCCGTGAAGTCGCCCGCCCTCACCGCCTCGACCAACGAGCAGGGGCGGTTTTACATCAATGACCTTGCGCCCGGAAGCTATACCCTCACCATTACTTATGTCGGCTTGGCGCCACTCAGCAAAGCGGTCACGGTCAACGCCGGGCAAACCGCAAGTGTCGATGCAGCACTGCAGGTCGCCGATCGAGCGGAGACGGTCATCGTGCGCACGGGACGCGCCTCGGCCGAGGCTGAAGCCCTCAACGAGGAGCGCGCTGCGGACAATCTGCTGCAGGTGATGCCGCTCCAGGTGATCACCAGCCTGCCGAATGCCAACCTGGCCGATGCCCTGGGGCGGCTGCCCAGCGTGACGCTGGAACGAGACGAAGGCGAGGGCAAATACGTGCAGGTGCGCAGCACCGAGCCGCGCCTGACCAACACCACTGTGGACGGCGTTAACCTGCCCTCCGAAGAGCCTGGCGTGCGCCAGATCAAGTTCGACGCCATTCCGTCCAGCCTGGTCGACTCCGTACAGATCAGCAAAACGCTGCAGGCCAACATGGAAGGCGACGGGATCGGCGGCTCGGTGAACCTGGTCACCAAAGAGGCTCCCGACCAGGGTGAGTTCGAGATCACCAGCCTTGGCGGCTATACGCCCATTGAAGGCGGACGCGGCAACACGACGGAAACCGCCACTTTCGGCAAACGCTTCGGCGCCACGAAGAGGTTCGGGTTCGTCATCGGCGGCTCGTATGACTGGGAAGGGCGCGGCATCGACGACCTCGAGCCGGTGCCGGATGTCAACAATGGTTCGCCCTGGTTCGATGGCGCCAGCGTTCGGGAATACCAGTATTTCCGCCCGCGGACCGGTGTGGCCGGCAGCCTCGATTACCGCATCCGCGAGGGCTCGCACGTCTACGCCCGCTACCTGTATTCCGATTTCAAAAACTACGGCGACCGCTGGGCCTATCAGATCCAGGACAACACGCCCAACGCATCGCTGCTCGCGCCGCAGAATCAGGGCGGCACTCCTTCGTTCGACGCAGAGCTTCGCAACCCTGACATTCAGTTGGGCAGCATTATTCTGGGCGGCACGCACATTCTGAACACGACGTGGTACAGCTGGGAAGTCAACGCCGGTCATTCCTCCTACGGCCATTCACCGTATTCGGACGCCTACTTCCCTTCGACACTTGATTCGAGCAACTGCGAGTTCAACCCCGGCGCGACGAAAAACAAGTATCTCCCGCAGTGGAATCAGGCCTGCTTCAGTGAGATCCAGAATCCCTCCAACTTCGCCATGACCGCAGATAACGGCGGCGGCATCAGCCGCGGGCTGGGCACTGCTGCGCAACTGAACCTCGGCGCCGGCGCATCGGCCGCGAAGCGCTACCACATCGGCAATCGTGCGGCGACCATCGAAGGCGGGCTGAAATTCCGCAACGAGCACAAGTACGCCGACACCTACCATCTGAGCCTCACACCGAACGGGACGATCAGCCTGGCGCGGTTCCCCAACCGCATGGTCAACCACAACTACTACAACGGCGGCTCGTACCAGCTTGGTTACAACGCTAAGCTGGAGGACGTACTCGCCTACGCCAATGCCAATCCGACCCTCTTCGATTCCAGCAGCACGCAAGGCGTCGACGCGTCGGACTTCGGCATTGTGGAGCAGGTGAAGGCCGCTTACGCGATGAACACCATCGACTTCGCCAATGGTATGCGGTTCATCGCTGGCCTGAGAATGGAGTACACCAGCGACAAGGTTCACAATCTGGCGTTCGGCGACGACGGAACCGTCGCCCCGAACTCCTACTCCGGCGATTACTACACGTTTCTGCCCAGCGCGTCGCTGCGCTTCAACGCCGGAGCTGACAGCTACGTGCGGCTCATCTACGCGCGGGGCCTCTCCCGGCCC
>DATGJK010000022.1:0-2180 GCA_035295245.1 Acidobacteriaceae bacterium | reverse complement strand
ACCTGGCACGCTGGAAGGGATCGCATTCGGAAATCGCCTTTTCAGCGAACCTCGCCGCTACCCGAGAGTCGGGGGCCCGTTCCTGATTCCTCGCGAACAGGGCCTCTACGTCGTCCTCACACCGGATCGCCGCTCCGCTCCGCGTCCGTTTGCCGCTTTGTACTTTGGCGAAGCGCCCGACCTGCAGCGGCGTCTAACCGTCAACCACGAGAAATACCCGGAATGGGTGCACAAGTCCAGGAAGGGGCACTTATTCTTCGCTTACCACCCCACGCCGGGGCTGACCGATGAGCAGAGGCGTGAGCTCGAGAAGCAACTCATCGAGGAATATTGGCCGCCCTGCAACGCCCGCATCGACCTACGATCCTCGCTGCGTGCGCTCGAATGGAAGCTGCCCACCACCAGGATTCAGTAGACTCCCACACGGAGTGCCTTACCGAAAATTATCAGCCGGTATCGGCTTCATTTCGACGGTGCTCCCACCGGAGGAATTTTGGCGTGGGTCGCGTCGTTCAGGCTCACTGTAATGTTGAGGGCCCGTTCTCTTCGTGCCAGTGACAGGCGGTACAGGACCTTCCGCCGATCCGCACGCTGACCTGTAACATCACAGGCATGTCGATTCTTCACCGACACCTGGTCGCCGCCGCAATGCTCCTGCTCACTGCAAATCCACTGCAGCGCGGTGCACAGCCGGCAGACGAAGAAGATGCCGGGCGTCGCAGCCATCCCGTTCTCGTCAACACCTGTGTAATCACTGAAGACGTGAAGCGCCTCGTCGCGTTCTACGAACCGGTTCTCAGGCAGAAAGCAAAATGGTCCGGCGACGATTATGCGGAATTCGCAACGGGCGGCGGCGTTCTGGCCATCTTTTCTTCCGCCGCGCAGGAGAAGTACATGCCCGGATCGGCGAAGGCGGCGGCGAACAAGAGCATCATCCTCGAATTCGAGGTTTCCGACGTCGATGCCGAGTACCGGCGGCTGCAGCACCTGGTGCAAACCTGGGTCAATCCTCCAACCACACAGCCGTGGGGCACGCGATCCTTTCATTTTCGCGACCCGGACGGGAATCTTGTTGATTTCTACTCGCCTGCGCCGCGCTCCTGAGCACACCTGAGTTAGCGCTGAACACGGCGAACCTGCGGAGCTGTCAAGCCCCAAACCTTCCGCCAGAGCAAAGTGCATTGCATTCAAAATGCTTACGCCGATTCGACCGGCAGGAAAATTGGCAGGAATTCTCCCTCGATTTGGTATTCTGAGAATAGAGAGAAAGAAGCAAACAAGCCTCGCCGCGCGCGAGGCTTTTCTGTTGGCGTACCGCTCGCGTCGGCGGCGAATCTCAGGGTAAGGCCGCCGGCCGACCACTTTACTGATGAGTAAAGGTAATACCCGCGAGGTATTACCCCGCAACCTATGAAACATCAAATAAATGCGAGAAGCGCCCAGGGGGAGGGAGTATACAGGGTTACAGTTTCGGCAACTGCGAGGTGTCCCATCCGCCGCCGAGCGCCAGGATCAGCTGCGCGCTGGCCGCATACTGGCGGGCCGTGAGATCCGCCTGGGTCCTCTGGTTGCTTAGCAGTGCGGTCTGCGCGGTCAGCACTTCGAGATACGTAGCCACACCGCCCTTGTACCGGCGTGTGCTGATGTCCAGGCTGTGCTGCGCTGAAGAAACCGCGCCGGCCTGGATCGCGGATTCCTGGTCAAGGATCCGCAGCGTTGAGAGATTGTCCTCGACCTCCTGGAACGCGTTCAGAACGTTCTGGCGGTAATTGGCCACCTGCAGTTCATAGGCGTCGCGGGTTTCTTGGGTGATGGCGTGGCGCCGTCCGGCGTCAAACAGCAGTTCGACTGCGGAGGCTCCCAGGGACCAGAACTCGCTGGGTCCCTGAATCCAGGTTCCGGCCGAGCCGCTCAGGAATCCGCCGGTTCCGGTGAGCGAAATGTTCGGGTAATAGGCGGAGAGAGCAATGCCGATCTGCGCATTGGCGGCCACCACCTGACGCTCAGCCGCGGCAATGTCCGGCCGCCGCTCCAGCAGCTGCGACGGCAGGCCCACGGGGATCGCCGGCGGCACATTCCTCAGCGGCATAGGCGGAAGGCTGAAGCTGGAGGCAGGCACCCCGATCAGCGTTGCGATGGCGTGCTCGTACTGCGCGCGCGCCACATCCACATCGACGTCC
>DATGJK010000021.1:0-4819 GCA_035295245.1 Acidobacteriaceae bacterium | reverse complement strand
GCAGTTCGTCGATTACAACGCCTACCGCGGCATGTACGAGGGCCAGAGCAAAAACCGCCTCGGCCTGCTCATCTGGATGAGCCACCCCGCATGGCCCTCCATCCTGTGGCAAACCTACGACTACTTCTTCGACACCGATGCCGGCTACTTCGGCGCGAAAAAAGGCGCGGAGCCGCTGCACATCCAGTGGAACGCCTCGACCGATGCCATCGAAGTCGTCAACGACAGCGCCGGCGACCAAACCGGCCTAACGGCCCGCGCCGAGGTCATCAATCTCTATGGCTCCGTGAAATGGTCAAAGTCCGGGGGCGTCGACAGCAAAGAGGACAGCACCGTCTCTCCCTTCTCCCTCCAGTACCCGGCAGGCCTGTCAAAGACGCACTTCATCCGCCTCACGCTGCTGAAGAATGGCAAGGTCGTCTCCTCGGATTTTTATCTCCGCGGTCTCACCGAGAACGACTACTCCGGCATCCGCCAGCTCGCTCCCGCGACTGTCGAGTTGAAGTCCCACACAAAAAAGCGCGGATCGCAGTGGGACCTCACCGCCGATCTCCGCAACACCTCGAAGATTCCCGCGCTGAACGTCCGCATCAAAGTCGTCCGCGACCAATCCGGCGACCTCATCGCCCCGGCTCTCTTCGACGACAACTACATCGCACTCATGCCCGGCGAACGCCGCGCCCTCCACGTTCAGCTCGACGACGCCGACACCCGCGGCGAGCAGCCCCGGCTCATCGTGGAAGGCTACAACCTCGCCCATCCCGGCACAATCGTAACTCCCACCGTGCCTTAATACACGTGCGTCGGATTGGAATTAATCCGAGTGGCGACAAGTAGAAGAGATGGCAAAGCCAGTAGCCGATGCTTAAATGACGACTGTCATCCTGAGCGAAGCGCGCTTAGGCGGGCGAAGTCGAAGGACCTGCATTGATCTTTTCCGCACAGCGAACTCGCCTGCGCTCGCCCAACCGCCGCAGGCGGATTTCCACCGCCTTACTCCACCCGGATCGTCGCACTCACCGGCAAATTCGCCGACGAATCCCCCACCATCACCTGCACCGGCTCCGTCTCTACGTGGAACTCCTTCGTCTTCGCATCCCAATACGCCAGCCGCGACGCCGCCAGCGGAACCTCCACCGTCTTCGTCTGTCCCGCCTCCACCGTCACCCGCCTGAAACCCTCCAGCTCTTCCCGTGGCCGCTCCACCGCCGAGTGCAGATGCTTCACGTACAGTTGCACCACCGCATCGCCGCTCCGGCTGCCGGTGTTCGTCACATCCACGCTCACCGTCACTGTGCCGTCCTTCGCCAGCCGCGCGCTGCTCGTCTTCAGATTCGAAAACTGAAACGTCGTATAGCTCAGGCCGAATCCAAACGGATACAGCGGCTCGCCCTTGAAGTACATGTACGTGTGCCCGTCGCGGATGTTGTAGTCCATCAGCGGCGGCTCCTGATCCGCCGACTTCGGCCACGTCGTCACCAGATGCCCGCCCGGGTTGTACTCGCCGAAGAGCACCTGCGCCAGCGCCGTGCCTTCATCCTGCGAACTGTGCGCCATATGCAGAATCGCCGGCACGTTCGCCTGCGTCCAGTTAATCGCAAACGGGAAGCTCGAAATCAGCATCACCACCGTCTTCGGATTCTTGATCATCACCTGCTTGATGATCTGCTCCTGCTCCCCCAGCTCGATCGATTCCCGGTCGCGCCCCTCGCGCCCATCGCTCGGCACCGTGCACGGCAGCGTCCCGTTCTGGTACCAGGCATGCGCCTCGTCGCCGCACGTCGGATCGTTCCCAACGACCACCACCGCCACATCCGACTGGCTCGCCGCCTTCAGCGCATCATCCTCGCCGCTCGGCGCGTCGTACGCCGCGTAATTCACCTTCACGTTCGGCCCCACTTCGTCCTGAATGCCCTTCAGCGGCGTCACCGCGTACGGCGGAGTGCCGCCATACCAGTCCCAGTGCACCGAATCCGCCAGCGGCCCGATCACCGCAATCGACTTGATCTTCGTCTTGTCCAGCGGCAGAAAATTGTTCTCGTTCTTCAGCAGGACCACCGACTCCAGCGCCACCTTCTTCGAGATCTCGCGATCCTTGTCCGTATTCCACGGCTCCGGCGAATCCTTGATGTTCGTATACGGCACCAGCTCCGGTGGATCGAGCAGCCCCAGCTTGATCGCGATTTGGAATTTCCGCCGCAGCGCATGGTCCAGGTCGGCCTCCGTGATCGAGCCATCCTTCAGCGCCGCGTGCAGCTGATCCTTATAGATGTCCAGATACTGATTGATTCCCGCCTTCAGGCACGCCACCACGGCCGCCTCCTGCGTCGGAAACAGGTGCCGCGCATTCACCATCAGCCGCACCGCGCCGCCGTCGCTGGAGAGCACGTCCACTCCCCACTCGTCCGTCACAATGCTGCGCAGAATCGGATTCACCGCCATCGTCGTCCCGTTCCACGCGTTGTAGCTGGCCATCACCGCCTTCGCGCCGCCTTCCTGGAATCCCATCCGGAACGGCACCGAGTAGTACTCCCAGAACAGCCGCTCGTCGAAATCCGACGACGACACATTTCGCCCGTCCTCGTTTTCGTTCGCCAGAAAATGCTTCAGCAGCGCTGCCGCCTGCCAGTACTTCGGATTGTCTCCCTGCAGCCCGTGAATGAACGACACCGCCATCGTTCCGTTGAAAAACGGATCCTCCCCGTACACTTCTTCGCTGCGCCCCCATCGCGGATCGCGCGCCAGGTCCGACTGCGGCCCCCACAGCATCAAAATCTGCCGGTTGTACTGCTGCGTCTGCGTGATGAATCGCGCCTCATACCCCTCCACGCCGCCGGCCTCGCGCACCATCTCCGGATCCCACGACTCGCCCATCCCCACCGGCTGCGGAAACTGCGTCGTCGTAATCGGTGGCCGCCCCGGACGCCCCTGCCGCTGCACCACCCCATGAATGCCCTCGGAGCTGCCGATGTTCGGCACGCCCAGCCGCGGCACGCTGGTCTGCGTTCCCAGGCAGTCGATCTTCTCGTCCGCCGTCATCAGCGACAGCAGATTGTCGATGCGCTTGTCCGCCGGAAGATTTGGATCGTTGAAGGGGTACTTCGTTTGTGAAAATGCCGGAATAACCAGGAGAATCGAAGTCCAGATCAGGAGCAGATGGCGCGTCTTCATCCTCGCTCAGCTTTCTCATCGCTGCGCAGTCGTGCAGCATGCAGGTTGGAATCGCCCCAAGCCTATCACGACAAAACCTGCTGATCTGCCCGCGCACACAGGCGACGGTTACGAACGCGTCGAGAATTCTTTGGGCAGCTTCGGGCTCCGCCCTGTATCATCGCTGGCTGGATTCAGTTCTCGGAGGCCTGCTCCATGAAACGGATGAAGTACTGGATTGCCCTTTGCGCCGCGCTGCTGATCGTTTTCAGCGCAAGACCCCTGATCGCCGCCACTGATATCACCGGTACCTGGGTCGGCGACTTGTCCACTCCCGACGGCAACACCTTCCCGCTCAAATTCAACTTCAAGCAGGACGGCTCCAAACTCACCGGCACCGTCGAGGGACCGCAGGGGGACCCCCTGGCCATCAACGACGGTAAGATCGACGGCGACAAGATCACCTTCACCGTCACCTTCAACGACACCGTCATTCACCACGAGGGCACCATCGACGGCGACCAGATCAAGGTCTCCTCCAAATCCGATAACGACCAGATGCCGCCCATGCAATTCACGCTCAAGCGATCCACCGACGCCGCAAAGTAGCCGCGCCGCAAAATACAAAGCCCGGAGCGCTCCAGCTCCGGGCTTTGTATTTACGAATTGCGTTTTGAAAGGGCACGGCTTCAGCCGTGCCGCGTCAGCGGCACGACGCAATAAGCCCGGCCGCTCCCAGGCGAACGTTTAGAACCGAGATTTACGCTCTGGTGCCGCGTCAGCGGCACGACGGTAGAAGCCCCGGCCTTTAGGCCGGGGATAATGATCTCTGGAGAATCTGAGGCCTTTAGGCCCGGAGCCCGGAAGCCAAACTACCGCCGCGTCACCTGCGTCCCCTTCGGCACCTTCAGCTGGAACAGACTCCCCGGCGCGTGCCGGTTATAGCGGATACTCGTGTACGTCACCGTACGCGAGTCCATATCCGGCTGCACCATCATCTGCTTCAGCGAGATGTCCCGGCTCAGATCGATCCAGATCGTCATGTGGCTGAAGTTGTTGCGGATGTTCTGATCCTTCGGCACCAGGTCCAGCTTCGCCGTCTCCACGCCATCTACCGTATCCATGCCCTGGAAAGTCACCGTCCACGCCGCGTTCAGGTCTTTGCTCGTCGCGCCGAATCCCGTCGCCAGCATGCTGTCCCACTCCGAGCGGTTCGCCCCGGCTTTCGCGATAGTCTCCGTTTTCGCCGCCGGCTGATACAGGTCCAGTTCGCCGTTCCTGTACAGCAGATCCGACGCCGCCTCTCCATTGCTCCCCCTCAGGTGCATCACCATCTCCAGCGATGCCCCCACGCGCCGGAAGGCCGTCGTCCCTGTTTGCGTCTGGTGCTCCTGCACCACCGCCGTGTACTGATCCACGCTGATGTCGGCCTGCAGATCCTCGAATTTCGGAGCCGACGCATTCATCTGGTTCATCACGGATTGCAGATCGGCAGCAGGCGCAGGCGTTCCCGCTTTGGGCGCCGCCAGCGCGCCGGCGGCCATCAGGAGAATCGTGGCATGCTTCATCAATTCAGGCACTTCCCTTCTAACCCTGAACCTCTAAGATGCACTTCCTGAAAAATGGAATTGTTAGCTCGGCCGGTGCGCCCACACCTTCCACGCGATAA